>JAHIJU010000413.1 GCA_018898235.1 Actinomycetota bacterium
CGCCGCCACCGCGGCCGCAGCCGATGCCTGGGGCGCCGGCGCCCTCGGCTTCGTCCGCGGCGCCGGCGAGTGGTGGATGGCCCGCCGCGACACCCCCGGGATGCCCGACCGGACCGCCGCCGCGGCCCGGATCACCGACTGGCTCTGGGCCGGGGTCGAACCCCCGCGCTAGCGCCCGCCCACCGTCCGTTCAACGACCTCAACGACGAGGAGACCGCACGTGACCACCACCGCCGACCGCCCCCCGACCGTCACGGCCCGGGTCGACGTGCCGTCCCTGCGGACCGACCTGCTCGGCCGCCACGCCGAGCTGCGTCTCATGGCGCGCGAGATCATGCGCGACCCCCGGTTCCACAAGGTCGAGGGCCAGGACCGCGCCGCGCACCGTGCCCAGGTGCTCGACCAGCTGCGTGAGCTGGCGGCGCACCACGACGTCGTCCGGGCGTTCCCCACCCGGCTGGGCGGGGCGGACGACCACGGCGGCTCGATCGCCAAGTTCGAGGAGCTCGTGCTGGGCGACCCGTCCATGCAGATCAAGGCGGGGGTGCAGTGGGGGCTGTACGCCTCGGCGATCCTGCACCTGGGCACCGCCGAGCACCACGACCGCCTGCTGCGACCGGCGATGACGTTGGAGACCCCCGGCGTGTTCGCGATGACGGAGACCGGGCACGGCTCCGATGTCGCCGCCGTCGCGACCACGGCCGAGTACGACCCGGCGACCGGCGAGTTCGACCTGCACACCCCGTTCCGGGCCGCCTGGAAGGACTACCTGGGCAACGCGGCGCTGCACGGACGCGCCGCCGTCGTGTTCGCCCAGCTCATCACCTCCCACGACGGGCAGCGCGTCGCCCACGGCGTGCACGCCTTCTACGTGCCGATCCGCGACGAGCACGGTGAGTTCCTGCCCGGCATCGGCGGCGAGGACGACGGGCAGAAGGGCGGGCTCAACGGCATCGACAACGGCCGGCTGTGGTTCGACCACGTGCGGGTGCCGCGTGCCGACCTGCTCAACCGGTACGCGGACGTCGCGGCCGACGGCACCTACACCTCGCCCATCGCCAGCCCCGGCCGCCGGTTCTTCACGATGCTCGGCACCCTGGTCCAGGGCCGGGTGTCCCTGGACGGCGCCGCGGTCAACGCCCAGCGCCTGGGCCTGACCATCGCCACCACGTACGCCAACCAGCGCCGCCAGTTCGCCCGGGGAGCCGAGGAGGTGGTGCTGCTCGACTACGCCGAGCACCGCCGCCGCCTGCTGCCCCGCCTGGCCACCGCCTACGCCCAGACGTTCGCCCACGAGGAGCTGCTCGCCTCGTTCGACGAGGTGTTCTCCGGCCGTGGCGACACCCCCGACGCCCGGGAGGAGCTGGAGACCCGGGCCGCGGCGATCAAGGCCGTCTCGACCTGGTCGGCGATCGACACGTTGCAGACCTGCCGCGAGGCGTGCGGCGGTGCGGGCTTCCTGGCCGAGAACCGGCTCACCGGTCTGCGCGCCGACCTCGACGTGTATGTCACCTTCGAGGGCGACAACACGGTGCTGCTCCAGCTGGCCGCCAAGCGGTTGGTCGCCGAGTACGGCCGCCAGCTCAAGGCCGGTGGCGCCGCCGGGGTGGCCCGGATGGTGGGGCAGCGCGCCGCCGACGTGGCCTGGCACCGGCTGCCGCTGGCCCGCGCCGCGCAGACCCTGTCCGATGTCGGCGACGCCCGCCGCCAGGTGGGGCAGGTGCGCGACGAGGCCGGGGCGCTGCTCGCCGTCCGGCTGGACGCGCTCGTCGCGCACGTCGCGCAGGGTCTGGCGCCGGCCCGGTCGCTGCCGCCCGAGGCGGCGTACGCGCTGGTGGACGCCCATCAGCACGAGATGGTCGAGATCGGCCGGACCTACGCCGAGCTGCTCGCGTGGGAGGCGTTCAGCCGCGGGCTGGCGGGGGTGCGCGACGCCGGGACCCGCCAGGTGCTCACCTGGGTGCGCGATCTGTACGGGCTCAGCCTGGTCGAGCGGGACCTGGCCTGGTACCTGGTGAACGGGCGGTTGTCGGCGGGCCGGGCCCGGGCGGTGACGGCGTACATCGACCGCCTGCTCACGCGGCTGCGCCCGCACGCCCAGGACCTGGTCGACGCCTTCGGCTACGCCCCCGAGCACCTGCGCGCGCCCATCGCCTCGGGTGCCGAGCAGGCGCGGCAGGACGAGGCCCGCGCCTGGTACCGGGCGCAGCGGGCCGCGGGGACGGCTCCGGTGCCCGAGGCGCGGCCCGCGCGGGGGTAGCCGGGACACCCGGCGCGGGCGTGCCAGGCCATGGCCCGCTACGGTCGGCCGATGGTGAGGGTGACGGCGGTCGTGGTTGGTGCGGTCGCGCTGGCGCTCGTCCTCGCGGCGTGCACGCAGGGTGGTTCTGTTCCCGCGTCGTCCTCCTCGTCGACCGTCCCCGTCGGGTCGGCGCCGACGGTGAGCCTGTCGAGCGCGAGCACACCAGCGCCGGACGGCTCCCCGTCGTCCGGCCCCGCGGAGGCCTCGGCGGCCACCACGTTCTACGCCGACCCGTACCAGCAGACGATCCTGGACAGCGCTTCCGAGCCGGGTGACCGTGCGCTGCTCGCGAAGCTCGCCGACACCCCGACCGCCACCTGGCTCACCGGGGGCGAGTGGGACTCCGTCACCCTGGACCGGGTGGTCGCCGGCGCCGCCGCGGCCGGTCAGACCGCCGTCGTCGTGCTCTACAACATCCCGAACCGAGACTGCGGCAACTACTCGGCGGGCGGCACCACGGTCGAGGAGTACCTGCCGTGGGTGCGCCAGATCGACGCCCAGCTGCACGGGGACGTGTGGGTGATCCTGGAGCCGGATGCGCTCACCGGTGCGACCTGCGGTGACGTCGCCCAGCGCTACCGGCTGCTGCACGATGCGGGGGTGATCCTGCGCGGGTCCGGGCACCGGGTCTACCTGGATGCCGGGCACTCGAACTGGCTGGCCGCGTCCGACCTGGCCGACCGCCTGCACCAGGTCGGCGCCGACGCTTTCGACGGGATCTCGCTCAACGTCTCCAACTTCGAGACCACGTCCGACAACGTGGCCTACGCCCGGGAGGTCTCGGCGGCGTTCGGCGCGCCGCTGCACGTGGTGGTCGACACCTCGCGCAACGGCAACGGCCCGACGCCCGACCACGAGTGGTGCAACCCGCCCGGCCGTGCGCTCGGCGAACCGCCCCGGGTGGTGGCCGACGGCACGCTCGACGCCCTGCTCTGGATCAAGACGCCGGGCCGCTCGGACGGCACCTGCGAGGGCGGTCCGACGGCCGGGGCGTTCTGGCTGCCCTACGCCCTGGGCCTGGCCCGCAGCGCGCACTGGTGAGCGTGCCCCGGCCGGCCGCCGCACGAGCGCGCAGCGGCCGACCAGCGCTCCGCTCAGTCCGCGACCAACCGGCCGCAGGGAGACGTCGTAGGACGGATCGGCGAGGAGCGTCGGGTGACCCAGGGGCGAGGGCCGTCCCCGACGCCCGCACCGACTGCTACGGCACCAAGATCGCCCTGCCGCGCACGAGCCCGGCGTCGAGATCGTCCAGGGCCTGCTGGTAGTCGGTCAGGGCGTACTTGCTCGTGTGCAGCGTGACCTTGCCCTGGGCCGCGAGCGCCATCAGCTCGGCGAGGTCGTTGTAGCTGCCGACGAGGTTGCCGACGAAGTTGATCTCGGTGGAGATGATGTCGATGGTCGGGATGTTGATGTTCTCCCCGTACCCGACCACGTAGTAGCTGCCGGCACGGCGCAGCATGCGCACGCCCTCGGCGGTCGACCCGCCTTCGCCGACGAAGTCGATGACCGCCTCGGCGCCGTCGCCGCCCGCGAGGGCGAGGACCTGCTCGACGTGGTCGCCGCCCGCCGAGGCGAGCACCGTGTGGTCGGCGCCGAGGTCGGCTGCGAGCGCGAGCGCATCCGGGTTGCGGTCGACCACGATCACGGTGGCGCCGCTGATGGCCTTGAACACCTGGATCCCGATGTGCCCCAGCCCGCCGGCGCCGATCATGACGGCG
Organism: Actinomycetota bacterium; assembly: GCA_018898235.1. Classification (GTDB taxonomy): domain Bacteria; phylum Actinomycetota; class Actinomycetes; order Actinomycetales; family Cellulomonadaceae; genus Cellulomonas. The sequence goes on from JAHIJU010000413.1 coordinate 4,021, forward strand.
AACTGGCCCGGCCGCAGCAGGGCGGTCGCCTTCGCCACGGCGTGGTACGCGGTCAGGCCGGCGTCCGCGAGCGCGGCGACGTCGGCCGGTTCGAGGGAGTCGTCGAGCTTGATGGCGCTCCGGACGGAGGTCTTGAGGAAGTCGGCGTAGCCGCCGTCGGTGTCGATGCCGGGGAACGTGCTCGCGACGCAGTGCACGTCGTCCCCCGACCGGCACGCGCGGCACTGGCCGCAGGTGCTGAGCGGATGCAGGATCACCTTGTCGCCGGGCGCGAGCCCGGTCACGGCGGAGCCGACGGCGTGCACCCACCCGGCGTTCTCGTGCCCGATCGTGTAGGGCAGGGCCACCTGGGACTTGTCCGCCCACTGGCCGTCGAGGATGTGCAGGTCGGTGCGGCACACCCCGGCCCCGCCGACCCGGACGATCACGTCGAGCGGGCCGGTGACCTGCGGTGCAGGGATCTCGACCAGCTCGAGGTTCTGGTGGTACCCGAGGACGCGCACTGCTCTCATCGTGACTCGACTCTCTCGTGGGGGGCGCCGTCGTGCGTGCGGGGACGCTGGTCGACCGCGGACTCGGGGTACCGGGTGCGCAGCAGTGCGCGACAGAAGTGGGCGTTGCCGTCGATCGAGACCCGGATCGCCTTGGCGAACCGGAGCCGGAGCTCGATGCGGTCCGCCGGCCACGGGGTGCCGTCCTCGTCCACCATCACGCGGGAGTCGGTCGAGGTCGCCAGCCCCAGCGCGTTTCGGCGCCGCACGAGGCCCTCCCGGACCCCCTCGGTCGGCAGGTCGCCGAGGGTCAGCCGACCGAGGTCCGCCACCTCCCAGCCGTGCTCGCGCAGCATCACCGTGCAGACGCGCTCGATGTAGGCCGTGTGCGCCTTCACCTGGAAGGTCCGACGCAGCTCGCCGAGCTCGGCGGTGGCTTCCTGGGGGTACGCGGCGACGAACCCCTTCCTCGCCGCGACGCCCGCGTTGATCTGCTCGGAGTCGTGATGGTCGTCGAGCAGCACCTGCACGCTGGCGACCCCCGGCAGGCTGGCGATGGCGTCCTCGGCGTCGGACGCCATCAGGTAGGCGAAGCTCGGGGAGCAGAACGCGGTGGGCAGCCGCAGGCGCACGAGCACGTCGCCGCCGGTGACGACCCGCTCGGTCACGAAGCCCAGGTCCGTGATCGGCTCGTCCAGCTCGGGGTCCATCACGGTGGCGAGGGCGGCATCGACGTCACCGAGGGTGAGGCCGACGGCGAGCGTCGTCACGCCGGCGCCCCGACGGTGGCGGGCAGCTGGAGAGCCGCCGGGACCTCGATGTGCGGGTAGAGGCGCGCGGCGTTCAGGCCGAGGATCTTCTTCTTCTGCGCGACCGTGATCGGTGCGTACTCGCCCTGCATGTCCTCGGGGATCTGGGAGTCGACGAACTTCTCGATCAGCCACTTCGGCTGCCACAGGGCGTAGTCGGAGCCGAACAGGATCCGGTCCTCGCCCAGCCAGTACAACAGCTCGCCGATGATCTGCGCCCAGTACCGCGGACGGGTGTGGATGAAGGGAATGGCGACGGCGAGGCCGCCGTAGACGTTCGGCTCCTGCGTGGCGATCCAGCAGAAGTCCTCGAGCCGGGGCAGACCCACGTGCTCGACGATGAAGTTGAGGTGCGGGAAATCCGTCGCGCAATGGTCGATGTCGGAGACGTCGAATGCGTCCCGGTCGAGCGGGAGGATCGTCGGGCCCTTGTGGATGTGGATGTTCTTGATCCCCAGCTCGGAGCACTTCTCGAGGTACCTGTAGGCCCACGGGTCGCTCATCTTGAACCCGCGGCTGTCGCCGTGCCAGGCGGCGGTGTAGATCTTCACGCCCTTGAGGTCGTACTTCGCCGCGTCCTCCTCGAGCTGGCGTAGGCCGGTCTCCCCGTCGCGGGCGTCCCAGTGGTGGTTGTACGTGAGCCGGCCCGGGTTGCGCACGGTCATGTCCCAGGCCAGGTCACGGCTGAATCCGTTGACGTAGAAGTCGGTGAGCGCCGCGGGGTTGAAGATCGCGTGATCGACATAGCCGTTCGTGAAGATGTCGGTCATGAAGTCCTGCTCGGTGTACTTCTTGTACTTCTCGAGCTCCCAGAGGTACTCGGCCGGCGAGAGGTTCCGGTGGTAGTCGTAGAAGCACTCGATGAACTCTTTGCCGTGGACATTGCGCTGGTTCTCGTCGGACCCGTCCCACATGTGCACGTGAGAGTCGACGATGAAGTAGTCCTCGCCATCCTTCGAATACATGCCGGTCTCCCTCAGGTGGCTGTCGCGGCACCGTTGCCGGGACTGGCTCATTGAACTGGACGAGGGCCGGGGAAGGTAGCCCTCAGGAGTCTCAATGTGAGACGCCGGGGAACCTGGTCACGGTCGGGTGCCGTGTGTAGCGTGGCGGCCGACGACAGGGCAGGTCGGTCGACTGTGAGGCAACGAGGCCTCGACGAGGAGGCGACCATGCTCGGCAGTGACCTCCAGCCCCTGGAGCGCGAGCTTCTCGCGCTCGACCGCCGCCGAGGTCGGTCTCCCGAACGGCTGGTCCGCCCGACGATCCGCGCGTCGTGGGCGCGATGCGCCGCACGGGGCCTCCAGGTCGAGCGCCTGGACGTCCCCGTGGACGGGCTGTTCGACGACGAGTCGCCCCTCATGTCGGCCGCCCGGCCCGTCCTCGGCGCGCTGTCGAACCATCTCGCGGACGAGCCGGTCGCCATCATGCTGTGCGACGAGACCGGCCTGGTCCTGTCGCGGGAGTGCGGCGACCGCACCGTGCTGCGCTCCCTCGACGAGGTCGCGTTGGCCCCGGGGTCCACCTACTCGGAGGCTGCGGTCGGCACGAACGGCTTCGGGCTCGCGCTCACCGATGATCGGCGCACGCTGGTCACCGGCGACGAGCACTACTCCGCCAGGCTCACGGGCTACACGTGCGCGGGCTCGCCCATCCACGACCTCGCGACCGGGGCCGTGATCGGTGCGCTGAGCCTGACCACGTGGTCGTCGTCGGGCACGGGGCTCCTGCTCGCGCTCGCGGTGCAGACCTGCGCCAACATCGAGGCGCACGTCGCCTACCAGGGGCGCACCCTGCGGGGTGACCACCGTCCGCGGCTCACGCGGTTCGAGGTCATCGAGCGTGACGCCATCATCCTGGCGCTCGAGCGGAACCCGGACAGCGTGACCGACGCCGCGAACGACCTCGGGATCTCGCGCGCCACGATCTACCGGCGCATCAAACGGTACGGAATCCGGACCCACCTTCTCGGGGCCCGGCACCTCGAGTCGAACTAAGGAGCAGACATGGCACAGACCGTCCGCACTGTGATCTCCCCCGCCAGGTACGTGCAGGGCAAGGGAGCCATCCACCAGCTGGGTGGCTTCCTGAAGCAGCTCGGGTCGACCCCGCTCATCGTGGCCGACGACCTCGTCTGGGGACTGGTGGGCCACGACATCGAGGCCTCCCTGGCGGCGGCGGGTCTGCCGGTGAACCGGGTGACGTTCAACGGCGTCCCCAGTGCCAAGGAGGTCGACCGGCTCGTCGGGCTCATCAAGGACAACGGCGCCGACATCGCCGTGGCCGTGGGCGGCGGGAGCACGATCGACGCGGTCAAGGCGTCGGGCTTCCTGGCCGGGATCCGGTGGGCGAACTGCCCGACCGTGGCCTCGACCGATGCGCCCACCAGTGCACTGGCCGTCATCTACACCGAGGACGGGGAGTTCGAGGAGTACCGCTTCTTCCCGCGCAACCCCGACCTGGTGCTGGTCGACTCGCAGATCGTCGCGAACGCACCCGTCTCGCTGCTCGTCGCGGGTGTCGGCGACGCCCTCGCCACCTGGCTCGAGGCGCGTGCGACGTCCCGCTCGAACTCCAAGACGATGGCCGGCGGGCTGCCGACGGTGACCGGCACGGCGTTGGCCAAGCTGAGCTGGGACGTGCTGTGGGAGAACGCGCTGCCCGCGATCGACGCCGCCCGGGACCACCTGGTCACCCCGGCGGTCGACAAGGTCATCGAGGCGAACACCCTGCTGTCCGGTCTGGGGTTCGAGTCCGGCGGGCTGGCCGCGGCGCACGCCGTCCACAACGGTCTGACTGCCGTGCCGGGAACGCACGGCCTGGCCCACGGTCAGAAGGTCAACATCGGCTCGATCACGCAGCTGGTGCTCGAGGGCGCGCCGACGAGCGACATCCGGGACTTCATCGAGTTCACCACGCGCGTGGGGCTGCCGACCACGCTCACGGAGGTCGGCCTGCGGGCCGATGACGCCGACTCGCTGAGGACGGTCGCGGACGCGGCCACCGTCCCGGGCGAGACCATCCACTCGATGCCGTTCGAGGTCGCCAGCGAGGACGTCGCGGCCGCGCTCGCGTCGATCGAGCGGTTCGCCGTGAACGTGCGCGCCGAGGCGAAGCTCCCCGCGCCGGTGCCGTACACGGGTCGGCACTGACCTCGCGGCGGCGGTGAGGGTATCCTCGGCGAGGATCTCTCACCGCCGCCGCACGGTCTGGTGGAGGCACGGTCTGGTGGAGGTGACGACGGGGGCGTCGTCCGTCGTGGGCTGAGGTGAGCGGGACGACCGGGTCCGGGGCCGCGGGGTCGAGGTGGATGCAGCCGACCTCGTCGATGGCCGGCGGCGACCGCGGACCGGCCCGCCCGGAGGAGGAGCCCCCGATGACCGTCCTGCACGACGGCTGGACGCTGCGCGCGACGGCCGGCCCGGTGCCGCAGGATCTCGTGGGCGTCACCGTGCCGGCCGCCGTGCCCGGCTGCGTGCACACCGACCTGCTGGCCGCCGGGCTCATCGCCGACCCGTACCTCGACGCGCACGAGGGCGACCTGGTCTGGATGCACCGCACCGACTGGCGGTTCAGCCGTCCGCTGCGCCTGGAGCCCGCGGCGCCCGACGAGCGGGTGGACCTGGCGTTCGACGGCCTGGACACGGTCGCGACGCTCCGGCTGGGCGACTGCGAGCTCGGCCGGACGGTGAACATGCACCGCAGCTACCGGTTCGACGTCCGGGCGCTCGCGGACGGCGTGGAGCGGGACCTGGTCGTCGACCTCGCCTCCGCGACCGTGTACGCGGAGGACGAGCGCGAGCGGTTGGGGGAGCGGCCGTCGACCTACCCGACGCCGTTCAACTACGTGCGGAAGATGGCCTGCTCGTTCGGCTGGGACTGGGGGCCGGACCTGCGCACCGCCGGCCTCTGGAAGCCGGTGCGGCTGGAGCGCTGGCGCACCGCCCGGCTCGCCCGGGTGCGTCCGCTGGTGACGGTCGAGCCCGACGGCACCGGGCGGGTCGAGGTCCGCGTCGACCTGGAACGGTCCGGGCTGGGGGAGCCGCACGCGCTCGTCGTCCGCGTCGAGGTCGCCGGGCAGGTGCAGCGCGCCCGGGTCGCCCCCGATCTGGACGGCGTGGTGGTCGTGGCCCGGGTGCCGCGGGCGCCGCTGTGGTGGCCGGTCGGGTACGGCGAGCAGCCGCTCGTCCCGCTCACAGTCACGGTGCACGACGCGGACGAGGCGGGCCCCGACGCCGCTCTCGACACCTGGACCCGACGCATCGGCTTCCGCACCGTCGAGCTGGACACGTCCGACGACGAGCACGGCACCGCGTTCGCGCTGCGGGTCAACGGCCGGCCGGTGTTCGTCAAGGGCGTCAACTGGATCCCCGACGACCACCTGCTCACCCGCATCACCCGTGACCGCCTCGCGCAGCGGTTCGACCAGGCGCTCGGTGCGCATGCGAACCTGCTGCGGGTCTGGGGCGGCGGCATCTACGAGTCCGAGGACTTCTACGAGCTGGCCGACGAGCGCGGGCTGCTCGTCTGGCAGGACGTGCTGCTGGCCTGCGCCGCCTACGCCGAGGAGGAGCCGCTGGCCGGCGAGCTCGAGGCCGAGGTGCGCGAGAACGTCGCCCGGCTCACGCCGCATCCGTCGCTCGTGCTGTGGAACGGCGGCAACGAGAACCTGTGCGAGCACGACGAGCGCGGCCGGCCCGCGCTGCTGCAGGGTCGCACCTGGGGCGAGGGGTACGTCCGCGACCTGCTGCCCCGCCTCGTCGCCGAGGTGGACCCGACCCGGCCCTACGCCGACAACTCCCCGTACTCCCCGCGCCGCACCCCGGCCCAGGTGCACCCCAACGACCCGGACCACGGCACGCACCACCAGTGGGACGTGTGGAACCGGCTGGACTACACCGCCTACCGCGATGAGGTGCCGCGGTTCTGCTCCGAGCTGGGGTTCCAGGGCCCGCCGACGTGGCGCACCCTGGTCGACTCCATGCACGCTGCCGACGGCCGCCCGCTGGACGAGGTGCCCGCCCCGAAGGACGACCCGGTGTGGTTGGTCCACCAGAAGGCGGACGACGGCAACGGCAAGCTCGACCGGGGGATGGCCCCGCACGTCGGTGTGCCGGCCGGCTTCACCGACTGGTTGTGGGCGGCCCAGCTGGTCCAGGCCCGGGCGGTCCGGTACGCCGTCGAGCACTACCGCTCGTGGTGGCCGCGGACCACCGGGTCGATCGTCTGGCAGCTCAACGACTGCTGGCCGGTGACGAGCTGGTCAGCGATCGACGGGGCCGGCCGGCCCAAACCTCTGTGGCACGCCCTGCGGGCCGCGTACGCCCCGCGGCTGCTGACCTTCGTCGTGCGCGACGACGCCCTGGTGGTGGCCCTGGTCAATGACACCGACGAACCGTGGACAGGTGAGCTGATGGTCCGCCGGGAGCGGCTCGACGGCGCCCCGCGGGCCCGCGAGCTGGCGCCGGTGACCGTCGCGGCCCGGTCCGTCCACCTGCACCGGGTCGCCCCGCCGGTCGTCGTCGCCGGTGACCCACGGCGCGAGGTGCTGGTCGCCACCCTCGACGGGTGCACCGCCGTGCACACCGACGTGGAGGACGTCGACCTGCTGCTCGACCCGGCCGCCCTGGCGTCCCAGGTCGAGGCCGTGGCCGATGGCTACCGTGTCCGGGTGCGCGCGCTCGGCCTGGTCAGCGATCTGATGCTGCACGTCGACCGGGTCGACCCGCAGGCCACGGTGGACGTCGGGATGCTCACCCTGCCCGCCGGTGCTGAGGCGACCCTGCGCGTGCGCTGCGCGCCGCTGCCGGACCCGGCCGTCCTCACCCGGGCGCCCGTGCTGCGCACCGCCAACGACCTGCGCGCCGTCGCCCAGGCACCCGGCTGCGCTCCGCTGCCGCCACCGACACCCCGTCCCTGATCCCCCGCTGTTCCCGATCCCCCCACCCCGCACCGGAGCC
>JAHIJU010000414.1 GCA_018898235.1 Actinomycetota bacterium
AGGTCGCCGTTGCGGTCGAGGCGTTCGAGGTCGCGCCGGATGGTGGCCTCGCTCACCTGCAGGGAGCCCGCGAGGTCGCGGACCGTGCGGCCCCCGTCGCGCAGGGCCTCCACGATGTGGCGATGGCGCTCGTCGGGAAGCATGTGATCACCCTAGCGCGACTCTGCGCATCTTTGAACATCTCTGCTTGATAACGATGGTGGACGGTGATCATCTGTGCGCGTATGGTGGCGCCCCACGAGGCCGCCGGTGGGCGGCTGCCGACACGAACGGAGCGGTCCGTGGGCATAGAGCACGCCGTGGTCGACTTCATGGTCACCGGCGAGGTGTTCTGCGACCTGGTGTTCACCGGGGTGCGCATCCCCGACCCCGGCACCGAGACCTTCGCCGACCGCTACGCCTTCTCCCCCGGCGGCTCGGTGAACCGCGCGGTCGCCAGCGCCCGCCTCGGCCGGCACACCGGCGTGCTCTCCGCCATCGGCGACGACCCGCTCGGACGTGCCGTGCTCGACCTCATGGCCGATGAGCCGAACCTCGACCTCACCTGGCTCGCCCGTCGCCCCGGGTGGCAGACACCTGTGAGCGTCGCGATCAGCGGCGCCGAGGACCGCAGCTTCATCACGTACTACGAGCCGACGCAGCCCGTCGGGCTCACCGGCATGCTGCCGCAGGTCGGGGTCCTCGACATCGGGATCAGCGGGCCGCTGCCCGACTGGGCCCATGCGCTGCGCGCCGCCGGTACCCAGCTCTACGCCGGCGCCGGCTGGGACGACACCGGGCAGTGGCGCACCGAGAACCTCGACCGGCTCGTCGACCTCGACGCCTTCGTCCTCAACAGCGTCGAGGCCTGCAGCTACGCGCGGCTCGACACCCCGGCCGAGGCCGCCCGTGCACTCGGCCGGTACGTGCCGCTGGTGGTCATCACCTGCGGGCCCGACGGCGTCGTCGCCTACGAGCGTTCCACCGATGAGCTCGTGCACGTGGCCGGCGTCCGGGTCGACGCGGCGGATCCGACCGGTGCGGGCGACACCTTCGTCGCCGGGTTCGCCGCCAGCTACGACCTCGACTGGCCGCTCGAGGACCGGCTGCGCCTGGCCAACCTCGCCGCCGCGCTGTCCGTGCGCGGCCTCGGCGGCGCCGCGAGCGCCCCGGACGCCGCCCAGCTCGGCGCCTACCTCACCGACCACCCCGGTTCGCTGCCCGAACCGGATGCCGCGGGCTGGGCCCGCATCCAGGACTGGTTGACCCCTCGCAGTTCCGTACCCGCATCGGAGGACCCCCAGTGAAAGCGCTTCATCTGACCCGTGTGCTCGCCGTCGGAGTCGTCGGCGCACTTGGCCTGGCCGCCTGCGCACCCGGCAGCAGCTCGGACAAGCCCGCGGCGAGCAGCTCGTCGGCCGTCTCCAAGGACGTGGCCGGTGCTGGCGACGTGACGCTCACGGTGTGGGACGTCAACGTCGAGGGCGCGGGGAACGACACCCAGGAGGCGCTCAACAAGGCGTTCACCGACAAGTACCCGAACGTCACCATCAAGCGCGTGGCCCGCACCTTCGCCGACATCAAGACGACCCTCGGCCTGGCGCTCGACTCGTCCGACGCGCCGGACGTGGTCCAGGCCAACCAGGGCTACCCGGACATGGGCACGTTCGTCTCGGGCAACCTGCTGCGCCCGCTCGACGACTACTCGAAGCTCTACGGCTGGGACAGCACGTTCCCCGCCGGTCAGCTCGCCATCAACACCTTCTCCTCCGACGGCAAGACGTGGCAGAAGGGCAACCTCTACGGCGTCTCGCAGACCGGTGAGATCGTCGGCGTCTACTACAACAAGAAGCTGCTCGCCCAGGCCGGCGCCACCGTCCCGACCACGCTGTCCGAGCTCGAGGCCGCCATGGCCAAGGTGAAGGCCGCCGGGATCCTCCCGCTGTCCTTCGGCAACTCCGAGGGCTGGCCCGGCATCCACGAGTTCGGCGTCGTGCAGTCCGCGACGGCCGGAGCCGACGCCGTGAAGGGCCTGGTCACCGGGTCCGGCGGGAAGTGGACCGACGACGCGACCGTGGCCGCCGCCACCACCCTGCAGAGCTGGGCGGCCGAGGGCTACCTCACCCCCGACTCCGGTGGTGTGGCCCCCGACGCGGGCCGCGACGCCTTCACCAAGGGTGGGGCCGCCTTCTACATCTCCGGCACCTGGAACGGAGCGACCGTGGGCGACGCGCTCGGCACCGACGGCGGCTTCACCGTCCTGTCCCCGAAGGGCTCCACCACCCCGACCAGCATCGGCGGCATCGGCCTGGCGTGGGCGATGAGCACCGCGTCGAAGCACCCGGACGTCGCCGCCGCCTACATCGACTGGGTCACCAACGCCGACGCCGAGCTCGCGATGCTCAAGTCCGGCAACCTGGCCGCCGTCGTGCCCGCCGGCTACACCCCGGCCCCGGGTGTCCAGACCGACGTCGTCGACTACTGGAACAAGGTCAACGCCGCCGACTCGCTGACGCCGTACCTCGACTACACGACGACGACGTTCTACGACACCATCACGTCGAACGTGCAGGAGCTGGTCGCCCAGCGGATCACCCCGCAGGCGTTCACCCAGGCCCTGCAGGCCGACGCCGACAAGTTCGCTGCCGGCAAGTGACGACGGCTCCCATGGTGACGTCGGGTCCGGGGGCACTCCCCCGGACCCGGCGCCGCCGGTCCTGGCTCGGGCTGGCGTTCGTCGCGCCGGCACTGCTCGTCTTCATCGCGTTCCTCGGCGTCCCGCTGGCACAGAGCCTGTGGTACTCGCTGTGGCAGTGGGACGGCTTCTCCACCGCGACCTGGGCCGGTCTGTCGAACTACACCGCACTGCTGCACGACGAGGGCCTGCGCTCCTCGTTCGAGCACGCCGGCGTGCTCGTGATCTTCTACGCGGTCCTGCCCGTGACGATCGCGCTCGGGCTCACCGCCATCCTGTCGCGCAGCATCCGACTGCGCGGGGTCGGGGTGTTCCGCACCCTGCTGTTCCTGCCGCAGGTCATCGCCTCGGTCGTCGTCGCGTCCACCTGGGTCGCGATCTACTCCCCGAACGGCCTGGTCAACCAGCTGCTGCGGACGGTCGGGCTCGGCTCCGTCACCCGGGCGTGGCTCGGGGACTTCACGTTCGCCCTGCCCGCCATCGGGTTCATCGGGACCTGGCTGGGCGTCGGGCTGTGCCTCGTGCTGTTCCTGTCCGGGGTCTCCAGCATCGACTCCGAGGTGTTCGAGGCCGCCCGGCTCGACGGCGCCGGGATCTTCACCGAGTTCCGCGCGATCACGCTGCCGGCGTTGCGCGGGCAGATCGTCGTGGCGCTCACCCTCACCGTGATCGGCGCCATCAAGACCTTCGACCTGGTGTACGTCACCACCCGCGGCGGACCGGGCGGGTCGACCACCGTCCCCGCCTACGAGGCCTACTCCAAGGCGTTCCAGCAGCGTGAGGTCGGCCAGGCCGCCGCCATCGCCGTGGTGCTCACCGCGCTCATCCTGCTCGTGTCCGTCGTGATCAACCGCTTCAACCCCAAGGACGACGGATGAAGATCTCCCGGCTCGAGGCAGGGTTCAACTACGCGGTCCTGTCGCTGTTCACGATCAGCGCGCTGCTGCCCCTGGTCGGCGTCGTGCTGTCGGCACTCACTCCCCGGGCCGAGGCCACCGGCGGGCTCGCCATCCCGTCCTCCCTGGCCTGGAGCAACTTCAAGCTCGCCTGGGCGGAGGGGCACTTCACCGTCTACATGAGGTCGTCGGTGATCGTGACGGTCGCCGTCGTGGCCATCACCGTCGTGCTCGCGTCCGCCGCGGGCTACGGCTTCGCGCGGCTGGACTTCCCGGGTGCCACCCCGGTGTTCTTCCTGCTGCTCATCGGCCTCATGCTGCCGGCCGAGGCCTTCATCATCCCGCTCTACTACAACCTGCGCGGGATGGGCCTGACGAACACCTACTGGGGCCTCATCGCCCCGCAGGTCGCCCAGTCGCTGGCCTTCGGCACGTTCTGGATGCGCAACAACTTCAAGCAGTTCCCGACGTCGATCATCGAGGCCGCCCGGCTGGACGGGGCCTCGGAGTGGGCGCTCATGTGGCGCGTCGCGCTGCCGGCCCTGCGGCCCGCCGTGCTCACCATGTGCCTGCTGCTGGGCATGTGGACCTGGAACGAGTTCCTCATCCCCCTCGTCATGGTCACCGACGAGTCGCTGCGCACCGCACCGCTCGGGATGGCGTTCTTCCAGGGACGCCGGTCGACCGACTACGCGCTGCTCGCGGCCGGCGGGATGATCGTCGCCGCCCCCGTGGTCATCGCCTACTCGTTCGCCCAGAAGCACTTCGTGCGCGGGATGCTGGGCGGGGCCTCGCGCTGAGGCATGGGCGTGCGCGTCGGACGGTGGTGGGGGGCGGTTCAGACCGGCCGGATCGCGGGGACCGGGCGGATCAGGATCCCGGGGTCAGCGGCGGACGGGACGAATCCGAGGTGGGCGTAGAACGCCTTGGCCCGGACGTTGGCGGGATGGACCCCCAGGTGGACGCCCGGCACCCCGCGTCGGCCCAGCTCGGCGAGCAGGGTCTCGATGAGCGCCCGGCCCATGCCATGCCCCTGCAGCCGGGGGAGCAGGTCGATGTGCAGATGCGCGGGGTGACCCGCGGGCACATCGGTGAGATGGGGATCGTGCAGCCGCTCGACGAGCTCGGTGTCGGCCGCAGTTCGGCCGGACCCGAGCCCCAGCGGGTAGCGCTCGCGCAGGGCCGGCCACCAGTGCCGCTCGCACCAGCCCTCGAAGCCGGCCGTGTCGGCCGTGGCCAGCAGGTAGCCGGCGACGCCGCGATCGTCGGTCACCACCCAGCACAGGCCCGGATCGGCCATCGGGTAGGCACCGGCCCAGACGTGCCCGAGCAGGTCGGGGTCGTCGTGCCGGCCCGAGGCGTCACCACCTGCATCGGCGGTCAGCAGGCAGATGCGGTAGATCGCCGGCAGGTCGCACGGGTGGAACGGGCGGATGGTCGGCACGCCGCAAGCCTGGCACGGGCCGGCTCGGACGAGCTCCGCGCACAGTGGGGCACGAGGCCCGGGAGTCGGTATGCTGTTCGCGCTGTCTCGCAGCCCGCGCACCTCACGGGTCAAGAGATGGTCGCGCGGATGTAGTTCAATGGTAGAACTCGACCTTCCCAAGGTCGTAGCGCGGGTTCGATTCCCGTCATCCGCTCAAGAGATTCCTCAGGTCGCGAGGCCGCGCCAGACCACGGTTCCGCACTCCGACGCCGAACGCCACGCCACCGATGATGGCCCGGCGCCAAGGGAGCAGGACCTCGGAGAACTGCTGCCATGTCGATCCGATCAACCTGCCCGTGCGCCCCACCTGGTGCTGAGTCCGTGATGGTGGGTGTAGCGCGCTCCCCGCGCGATCCTTCGAGTGAACCTTCCCCAGCGCTCTCGAACGGATGATCACAATGGCCGCACCACACGGTGTCGACAACGACGACCACCGGGAGGTCCTGGGAGTGCAGATCACGACCGCAGCGACCAAGGAGCCTTGGCACAGGTTCTTCGCCGACCTGGTCGAGGCTGGGGGCACGTCCCGCTGAAGCGAAGCGCGCAGGGGAACGCACGCACCAGAGCAGGTCGCGCTCGCCCTCCGGGGGCACTCGCGCGCACGCTCACCACGCCCCACCGGCTCACCGCAGCGCCGCAGACGGACCGACCGCGAGCCGGGACCCCGTCGCGCACGCCCCGGGGAAGGTCCGCCCCGGCTCTACCTCGCCCCCGCGGGGTCCTTGGCTGACGGGATGATGCTCCACGCCAGCACGGCCGCGGCCAAGGTGATGCCGGCTGCGACGAGTGAGGTGACCTGCATGGCGGTGATGAACGCCTCCTGGGCGTGGTGCGCGAGCGGCGAGCTGGGTTCCAGGACGTTCAGTGCGGCCGCCAGGGAGTCCTGGACGCTGCTGCGGTCGGCCGGGTCGAGAGTGGCGGGTAGGTCGAGGCCGGCACGGTAGATGATCGACACGAGGGACCCGAGCACCGCGATCCCCAGCACAACTCCGAGCTCGTAGGCGGTCTCGGAGATCGCTGAGGCTGCGCCGGCTCGGTGCGGCTCCACCGCGGAGACGACCGCATCAACGGTCAGGGTGCTCGCGATGCCGACGCCCAGGCCTACCGGCACGAGCGCGAGAGCGAGCCACACGTACTGCTCCGAGCTCTCGGTGGCCGCGACGAGGACCAGGCCCAGGGCTGTCACCGCCAGGGCGACCCCGACCGCCCGCCCCCGGCCGAGGCGGGCCATGGCCCAACCAACCAGGGCGATGGCGGCGATCGAGGCGATGGTGGTCGGCAGCTCGGCGAGGCCGGCCTGCAGCGGGCTGAAGCCGCGGGCCAGCTGCAGGTACTGGGAGAAGAAGAACAGCAGACCCGTCAGGGCGAAGATCGCGACGAAGTTGGCCAGCACTGCGCCGGCGAAGGCCGGTCGGCGGAACAGCGTGAGGTCGAGCAGCGGGGTGGTCAGGCGACGCTGACGGCGCACGAACAGCAGCCCACCGACCACCGCCACGCACGCGGCGGTCACCGTCTCGCCGTCCAGACCTGAGGTCGCGACGTGCTTGATCGCATACACGAAGGCGGCGACCGAGCACAGCGAGAGGGTCGCCGACGGCAGATCGAAGGGTCCGGGCGAGGGGTCACGAGACTCGGGCAGCACGACCGCACCGAAGACCAGCAAGCCGATCATCACCGGAACGTTGATGAGGAACACCGATCCCCACCAGAAGTGCTCGAGGAAGAAGCCGCCCACAAGAGGTCCCATCGCGGCTCCACCGCCGAAGGCCGCCGACCAGATCGCGATGGCCCTCGTGCGCTCTCGGGCGTCGGTGAACAGACTGCGGATGATCGACAGCGTCGAGGGCATCAGGGTGGCCCCTGCGACGCCGAGCAGCAGCCGTGCGGCGATGAGCGTCTCCGGGTTCGGTGCGTAGGCGGCGAGCGCCGAGGCGAGCCCGAATCCGACCGCGCCGCTCAGCAGGAGCTTCTTGCGCCCGATCCGGTCGGCAAGCGTCCCCATCGACACGAGCAGACCCGCCAGCGCCAGGGAGTACGCGTCGCCGATCCACAGGATCTGGGTCGCGCTGGGCCCCAGGTCGCGCGTGATCGACGGGACCGCGAGGTAGAGCACGGTCCCGTCGATCGCCAGCAGCAGCACGGCGATCACGAGCACCCCGAGCGCCGCCCACCGCCGGGGGTGGCCCGGGGTCTCGATCGGGGTCGCCAGGACTTCTCGGTTCACCATGGCGAAACTGTACCGACCGGACGGTATAGTTTCAACGTAGGCGAGCATGGCGCACAGGAGATTCGGGTCAACGCGACCGGAGACCGGCGCGCGAGCTGAGGAGGGGCAGGCACATGGGTCGGACGGCGGGTCGGAGCGCGTCAGACACGCGCAGGGTGGTCCTTCATGCGGCGAGCGAGGTCTTCCGCACCCGGGGTATGGCGGCGACGCTCGACGATGTCGCGCAGGAAGCCGGCCTCTCGAAAGGCGGGGTGATCTACCACTTCACGACGAAGGACGAGCTCGTCCAGGCACTTGCTGCGGCGCTGCTGGCCGACTTCCGTGAGTCCGTCCATGAGTGTCTCGATCCGGCCGACGAGCGTCCGGGGCGGCTGACCCGCGCCTACGTGAGGGCGAGCCTGGCAGACGTCGACCCGCGAGCGGCACGCGAGGCGTACGCCTTGATCGCCCAACTCATCACCAGCCCCGCGGTCGCTGAGGTCGCGCGCGAGGACGCGGCCCGGTGGAACGAGGAGCTCGGGCATGACGGCCTGCCCCAGACCATCACGAGTCTGGTGATCGCGGCCGCCGACGGCGCCAGCGTGGCCCCGTTGTGGGGCGCCGAACCCAGCGCCGAGCAGAGCCGCGATCTCGCAGACCAGCTGATCAGCCTGACCCTCGACCCTCAGGCCTGGGCGCAGACGATCACGCCCTGATCCGTGCAGGAACTGAACCGCCTGTCGGGCTTCTCGTCGACGGAGAACCACGAGACCGGCCCGTCGCGCGTCACACCGGTCCCGACGGGATCCGGTCAGTCCGTCGGAGCGGTGACCTCGTCCGTCGCGGGTCGGGCAGCCCGCCGGCGCGCCCGCAGCGTCCCCACGCCGAACAGCGCGAGCCCGCCGAGCAGCCATCCGGCCAGCACGAGGATCGGACCGGTGGTCGCGGCACCGTCGAAGAGCGCGAGGTTGCGCAGCAGGGTTCCGGTCGCGCCGGGGGGAAGGACCTGGCCGATGGCGCCCCACGGGGTAGGAAGCAGCTCGGGCGCGCTGGTCAACCCGGACAGGGGGCTGCCCAGCAGGATGAGGGCGATGACCGCGATCCCGAGCCCCACCTTCCCGAACATCCGCTGGAGCCCGAGCACCGCGAAGCAGGCGGCTCCCGCACCGAGCATGGCGCCCAGCGACGTGAGCCAGTAGCTGCCGTCGATCGTCCCGAACCCGTACTGCAGGATCGCGACCAGCCCGAGCCCGCCGAGGACCGCGAACCCCGCCCCGGTGATCAGCCGCTGCCGGGCGCCGCGGACCCCGGCCATGATCCCCACCGCGGCGATCCACCCGCCCAGGGCGAGGGGGACGGCCTCGACGACTCGCTGTGATGCCCAGGGAGGCTGCCCCTGCACCGGGCCGGTGACGGACGCAGCCTCACGTTCTCTCCTCGCCGATCCGACGAGGCCCGACTGCGCGCGCCGCGGTAGCCTCAACCGCAGTCTCCGCCGTGGCAGGTATAGACCTGGAGGTCGCCGGCATGGTCACGCTCG
>JAHIJU010000415.1 GCA_018898235.1 Actinomycetota bacterium
ACCACCTGCACACCGTGTGGAACGCCGAGCAGATCGACGAGCTCGACCCCGAGGACTACCACGACTTCCAGGTGAACCGCCCGTCGGTGTCCACCGAGGAGGACGGCGTCCGCCGCATCACGTGGCCCACCACGACCGTCGCCGTGGCACGCACCCCCGCCGGGCGGCAGGTGGTCATCGTGCACGGCATCGAACCGTCCATGCGCTGGCGCAGGTTCTGCTCCGAGCTGCTCGACATCGCGGACAGTCTCGGGGTGCGCACCGTGGTGACCATCGGCGCCCTGCTCGCCGACGTGCCGCACACGAGGCCGATCCCGGTGACCATGTCGAGCGACGATCCGGCACTGCGGGAGCGCCTCGACATCGGCCCGACCACCTACGAGGGACCGACCGGCATCGTCGGGGTGCTCGCCCACCAGGCACTGGCCCGGGACGTGGCCGCGGCCTCGTTGTGGGCGGCCGTCCCGCACTACGTCGCGCACCCGCCGTCGCCCAAGGCCAGCCTCGCCGTCCTCGGTGCGCTCGAGACACTGCTCGGTGAGCCGATCCCGCTCGGGGAGCTGCCCGAGGATGCGCTCGCCTGGCAGCACGGGGTCGACGAGCTCGCGGGTGAGGACAGCGAGATCGGCGAGTACGTGCGCCAGCTCGAGGAGGCGAAGGACGCCGCCGAGCTTCCCGAGGCGACCGGTGAGGCCATCGCGCAGGAGTTCGAGCGCTACCTGCGCCGTCGCGACGGCGGCGGCTGAGGCTCCGCGCCGGCCCGCGCCGTCCTACCAGCGCACCCCGAGCAGCGCGTCGGCGGTCGCGGCGAACAACGCAGGTGCCGACGCGTCGTCGCCCTCCCCCACCGCCCAGTCGTCGAGCGCCGCGAGCGCGCGCGGCGTGTCGAGATCCTCGGCGAGCGCCGCCCTGACCTGCGCGAGCACCCGATCACCTGAGGGGCCGGCCGGCCGGGCGGCCGCTGCGCGCCACCGGTCGAGCCGTTCGACCGCGTGCGCCAACCCCCCGTCCGTCCAGTCCCAGTCCGTGCGGTAGTGGTGAGCGAGCACCGCGAGCCGGATCGCCGACGGCGACACGCCCGAGGCCCGCAGCCGGCCGACGAGCACCAGGTTGCCGAGCGACTTGCTCATCTTCTGGCCCTCGAGCCCGACCATGCCGGCGTGGGTGTGCACACGCGCAGGCGGGGCGCCGGTGGTCAGCAGCCGGGCGTGCGAACAGCTCATCTCGTGGTGCGGGAACAGCAGATCGCTGCCACCGCCCTGCACGTCGATCGGCAGACCGAGCCCGTCGAGCGCGATCACCGCGCACTCGATGTGCCAGCCCGGCCGGCCCCGGCCGAGCGAGCCGGCCTCCCAGGCAGGTTCCCCCGGACGCCCACGCCGCCACAGCAGCGGGTCCAGGCGGTTGCGCTTGCCCGGACGGTCGGGGTCTCCGCCGCGTTCGGCTGACAGGGCCGCCATCGTGGCCTCGTCGAGCCGGGCGACCGAGCCGAACGCCGGGTCTGCTGCCAGATCGGCGTAGACGTCCCCGGGGCCTGCCACACCCGGGGTGGGGACGCGGTAGGCCGCCCCGGCGGCCAGCAGCTGTTCGACGGCCTGTGCGAGCCGGGGCACGCACTCACTGACCGCGACGTACACGTCGGGCGGCAGCACGGCGAGGGCCGCCATGTCATCGGCGAACTGAGCCGCCTGGTCCGCCGCGAGCGCACGCCAGTCGACCCCGGTCGCCGTGGCACGCTCGAGCAGCGGGTCGTCGACATCGGTCACGTTGGAGGCCGCCCGCACCTCCAGCCCCTGGTCGAGCCAGGCCCGGTGCAGCACGTCGAACGCCAGGTAGGTGGCCGCGTGCCCCATGTGCGTCGAGTCGTACGGGGTGATCCCGCAGACGTACAGGCTGGCCACAGGCCCCGACGCGGCCTCGACGAGCGTGCCCGTCGTCGCGTCGTGCAGGCGGACCGTCGGCCCGGTCCCGGGCAGCGCAGGGATGGTCGGTGCTGCCCAGGTGATCACGTCACCAGCCTAGGCGCCGACACCGGCGTCGGCGGTCAGCGTCCCGGTCAGCAGCAGGACGACCACGACGGCCGCCAGCCCCAGCCGGTACCAGACGAACGGCCGGTAGCTGTAGGTCGAGACGATCTTGAGGAACGCGATGATGACGACGTAGCCCACCACGAACGCCACCACGGTCGCGATCAAGGTCGGGCCCAGGGCCGGCTTCCCCGGGGAACCGAACTCCCCCAGGCTCTTGGCGAGCTCGAAGAGCCCCGAGGCGAACACCGCGGGCATGGCCAGCAGGAACGAGTACCGGGCGGCGGCCTCTCGCGTGTACCCCATGAGGCGGCCGCCGGTGATGGTGCCGCCCGAGCGCGAGACGCCGGGGATGAGTGCCAGCGCCTGCCACAGGCCGAACACGACGGCGTCGCGCACCGTGAGGTCCTTGACCGTGCGGCGCTGCGGGCTGACCCGGTCCGCCCAGCCGAGCAGCAGCCCGAACGCGGTCAGTGTGACGACGATGATCCAGAGGTTGCGCAGGGAGCTCTCGATCTGGTTCTGGAAGGCCAGCCCGAGGATCCCGATCGGCAACGAGCCCACGACGATGAACCACGCCATCAGCGCATCGTGATCGGGCGGCCCGTCGACCGGGGCACCCAGACGGGCTCGCCACGTCGTCCCGTACGCGCCGCGCAGCGCGCGCCACCACGCCAGGATGATCCGCGCCACATCCCGGCGGAAGTAGAGCAGCACCGCGGTCTCGGTGCCGATCTGGATCATCGCGGTGAAGGCCGCACCGGGGTCGCCCGAACCGGTCAGCGCCCCGACGATGCGCAGGTGCGCGTTCGACGACACCGGCAAGAACTCCGTCAGGCCCTGTACCAGCCCGAGGAACGCCGCTTCCAGCCCACTCATCGTTCCGCTCACGGTTGGTCACCCTAACGGCGCGGGCCGACGATACGGTCGAGCGCGCCGATTAGGGTGCCGTGCATGGAGCAGCGCCAGGTGGGTCGCACCGGACTTCGTGTGTCAGCCCTGGGTCTGGGCACGATGACCTGGAGCCGCGACACCGATGAGCACGAGGCGGCCGAGCTCCTGCGGGACTTCGTCGAGGCCGGCGGGACCCTCGTGGACACCTCCGCGAGCTACGCCGACGGTGGGGCGGAGGCGCTGCTGGGCGAGCTGCTGACCGGGGTCGTCCCGCGCCAGGACGTCATCCTGGCCACCCGGGCAGGTGTGCGGCGCACCGCCGCCGGACCGGTGGTCGACGCCTCCCGCGGTGCGCTGCTCGACAGCCTGGACGCCTCGCTGCGACGGCTGGGCACCGACCACGTGGACCTGTGGCTCCTGCAGAGTCCCGACCCGCGGACCCCGGTCCACGAGACGGCGGACGCCCTGCGGACCGCGGTGAGCTCGGGACGGGCCCGGTACGTCGGCCTGTCGAACCATCCCGGGTGGGCGACCGCCCGGATGGCCGGGCTGCTGGACCCCGAGCCGGGGCTGGCCGCCCTGGAGGTCGAGTACTCGCTGCTGGCCCGCGGGATCGAGCGTGAGGTGCAGCCCGCGGCGGCAGCGCTGGGACTCGGTCTGCTCGCCTGGTCCCCGCTGGGCCGCGGTGTGCTCACCGGCAAGTACCGACGAACCGTCCCGGCCGACTCGCGCGCCGCCTCCGCGCACCTGGCCGGGTTCGTCCAGCCCTATCTCGACGCCGCGTCGGCGGCGGTCGTCGACGCGGTCGTGACGGCCGCCGAGGGCCTCGACAGGGCGCCCCTCGAGGTGGCGCTGGCCTGGGTCACGGCCCGGCCGCAGGTCTGCTCGGCGGTGCTCGGCGCACGAACCGCGGCCCAGCTGCGCGGCGCCCTCGCGGCGACGTCGCTCGAGCTCCCCGAGGAGATCGTCGCGGCGCTCGACGAGGTGACCAGACCCGCCATCGGCTACCCCGAACGGCTCGTCACGGGTCGCGACTGAGCGCCCGACGCCGACCGGGCTCCGCGAGGCTCAGGCCTCC
>JAHIJU010000416.1 GCA_018898235.1 Actinomycetota bacterium
CCGGCGGGTTGATCCTGGCCGGGGTCGCGGTGTGCATCGGCGGGCTGTGGCACCTGATCAGCGGTCGGGCGTTCCAGAGCGCACCGGGGCGCCTGTTCGGCGTCGGGCTGCTCGTCGCCTCGATCGTGGTGATGGGTGTGGGCGGGGCGATCGCCGGCCCGTCGACCAGCACCACGTCCCCCCACCCGTCGGTCAACCCCACGACCTCCACACCGAGCCCAGCCGCCGAGGACCTGGCCGACGCCGACGACCCGACCCTGAACAGCGCCGCGGCCGCCAAGCTGGCCGCCCCCGCACCGGCCGGAACGGCAGACACCGACGCGGTCCTGGCGGGCGCCGAAGGGCAGAGCGCCCTGGTCGCCGTCGCAGCCCTGACCGTGACCGACCCAGCCACGGCCAGCGGGTACGACCGGGACCTGTTCGGGTATCGGGCGGTTGACCTGGACAAGAACGGGTGCGACACCCGCAACGACATCTTGGCCCGGGACCTGACCGCCACGACCGCCAAAGCGGGCACCAACGACTGCGTCGTGACCACCGGCACCCTGACCGACCCGTACTCGGGCACCACCATCGCGTTCCACCGCGGGTCGGACACCTCCGCCGACGTGCAGATCGACCACGTCGTGTCCCTGCAGAACGCCTGGTTGTCCGGAGCCAGCACCTGGGACACGACCCGCCGTCAGCAGCTGGGCAACGACCCGTTGAACCTGCTGGCAGTGTCCGGCCCCCTCAGCGCCCAGAAGAGCGACAAGGACGCCGCCTCGTGGTTGCCGCCGAACACCGGGTACCGGTGCCAGTACGTGGCCCGCCAGGTCGCCGTGAAGTACACCTACTCCCTGACCATCACCACGGCCGAACGAGCCGCGATCGTCGCGGTCCTGTCCACCTGCCCCACCCAGCCCCTCCCGGCCGGGTCGGCCCTGCCGCCCGCAGTCGTGCACACCACACCCACACCCGTAGCCGCTGCACCCGCCCCCGCGGAGCCCGCCCCCGCCGCCCCGGCGCCGGCCGACCCGGCGCCCGCGGCCGAGGAGCCCGCACCTGCACCCGCCGACGCCGGGCTGGATCCCAGGTTCGACACCTGCAAGAAGGCCAAGGCCGCCGGGTACGGGCCCTACGTCAAGGGCATCGACCCCGAGTACGACTGGTACCGAGACGCCGACCACGACGGCACCGACTGCGAATAGCCACACCCCCAGACCACCCCCACCGCGGGACGCCGCCTACCGTCCGGCACGGATCTAGATCGACACGCACCGCGACCACCAACGAGCATGACCACATGGCTCAACGCACACCGCGGCCGCCCAGCGACGCAACGACCAGCGCACCGAAGCCAGACTGGTCGAGCTCGTGACGCAACTCAACGCCCTCGTCGAGTACCAGCGCGAGCGCAACGACCTTGCTGACCGTCGCCACCAGGAGCGGCTGGAAGCGATCCGGGCCACCGACGCCCGCCCACCGGCACTGCGCAAGCTCCGCAACCTGCTCGGAGTCCCCGACACCCGCGGCTGAAGCGATCGCCCCGCGACCTCGAACAGCCGAACAAGCACGCAAGCGTGAAACCCGACCCCAGGTCAACGCCGACAAACAAGCAGCTCCCGGCCGCCCCCTCTACGATTGCGGTGTGATAACTCACCGGCACGATGGTGCGGAGCGTCGCCTCCTCGAAGGGAGTTGAGCGTGCCGCGACTGCCCGGCGGTCCCGCCCGTGACCTGCCGTCTTGCCCTCGGCCTGGGCACGAGGGCCGCAAGGTTGTGCGCGATGGCCGCTACGGCACGCCGCCTCGCCAGCGGTTCCGGTGCGTCGGCCCGGACGGCTTCCATCGCTTCGTTCCCGAACTGCCGAGGCACGCTACGCACGCGGAGGTGTGCGACAGCCACGTTCCGGCGCATCGCGGGCCGGTGACGGGGCGCAAGTACGACTTCCCCGTCCGTGAGGTAGCCGACGCGTTCGTCGCGGTTGGAGCCGGCGCGTCCTACCAACAGGCCGCGTTGCGGGCACGTGCCCGTTCGGGCCGGCCGTTGCTCGAGGGCGACTGGGGTGGCGCGGTGGTCGCGGAGTGGCTCGACAACCTGGCACCGGCCGTGCTTGCAGCCCATGCCGAGACTGCCTGGCCCGAGACGCTCGTGCTGGACTCGACCCGCTTCATGACGCGCAACTCCTGGACCGGTGCGGCACAACTGGCGTTCAGCGTGCTGGGTGCCTACGGCTACCCGGCGCCGGGCGCGGGTCGACCGCGTGTCTGGGGGCTGGGTGCGTACCACCAAGCCACCCAGGCCGAGTGGACCGACTTCCTGCGCACGCTCGACGTGAGCACGACGCCTCGGATGGTCGTCAGCGACGGTGCCGTGGAGGTGGCGAACGCCGTGCGGGAGGTCTGGCCCGAGCAGCCGTCGCCGTCGTTCCCGGAACCGTTCGTGTACCGGTGCGAGTACCACCTGCGGCAGAACGTGCGCGAGGCGATGGCTGGCGACGGCATCGACCACTGGGGGTCGGTGCGGATGGACGCCCTCAACGACGCCTTCCGCAGCTACGAGGGCTGGCAAGAGTTCAGCGCCAGCGTCTGGCCCAAGCATCGAGCCGCGCACACGTGGGTCACCGCGAACGCCGACCGCGTCGCGACCCAGGCCGCCCTACGCACGTTCCTGCCAGACCACCACTCCACCGCCGCGCTCGATGCCCAGCTCGGGCGTGTGCGCGACTTCCTCGACTCCCGCTCGTTCGTCCTCCGGAACGCACGCCGTACGACGACCACGCTCGGCTTGATGCGTCTGCACCTCAACGGTCTCGACAGCGCCCGCCGCTACGCCGAGCTGCTTCACAGCTGGCTCGACGAACACGGCGGCGTCGCGCCGCCTCAGCGCGCTGGCTACGACACGGGCACCAGCGGACGCACCCCCGCTGGACAGCGGCAACCGGCCTCGCTTCGGCGCTGAACGGCTCGGGCCGCGCGCCTACGCAACCGGCGGCGCGACCGCCTCCTGCGCGGCCCTCGTGATGGCGTCGGCGACATGGTCAGCACGCACCTGCCGGCCCACCATGAACGAAATGTTCGCCTTCACGACCGCCATCGCTTGGACCGGGGCGTGGCGTCCTCGAACTGCAATGACCACACCCCAACCACCGGCGGCAGCCCCCTGTACATCGGCAAGCGGCACGACAAACGCGACCAGCGCGTTCTGGACCACCACTTGCTCATCGGTCAGAACGAGGTACGGCCGCAACCACAGGAGCCACGACACGACTGGGGCGACGACCACCATGACCGCACCGGCGACCCGGTCCCCGGTCTCCGCACCATCCGCGAGAAGCAACGTGCCCAAGACGACGAAGACACCCACGAACAGGACACCGAATAGGCGTGATGGAAGGGACGGGCGCCATCGCCCCAGCACACGTCCCTGTGGCTCAGGGGCTCGGCGCCGGGCCCAGCTTCGGTCCCGGCGCCGGTCGCGGTCGTCCAACTCGTGGCGCGCCATCACG
>JAHIJU010000417.1 GCA_018898235.1 Actinomycetota bacterium
ACGCTACAACCGCGCCAGAAGTTGTTCAATACTCGTTCACCCTACCCGTGTGCTGGCCTGCTTCGAGCCACGGTGCAGCATCGGCGCTGGTCAGGCCGCCCGGGTAAAGGTCGCCC
This sequence comes from Actinomycetota bacterium, assembly GCA_018898235.1. Classification (GTDB taxonomy): domain Bacteria; phylum Actinomycetota; class Actinomycetes; order Actinomycetales; family Cellulomonadaceae; genus Cellulomonas. The sequence goes on from JAHIJU010000417.1 coordinate 117, forward strand.
GGATCGCGCCGCCGAATGCCGTCCGACTGGCAGAATCGCGGGGTGAGCAGCGCCGACCCCCCGGAACCGGCGGACCACGCCCCGGGCCTGGCCGTCGCAGCCGTCGCGCGCCGGCTCGGCGTCGCGCCGGCCACGCTGCGCACCTGGGACCGGCGCTACGGGCTCGGCCCGAGCCAGCACGAGGCGGGGGCCCATCGCCGCTACACCGCGCAGGACGTGGGCCGGCTGCTGGTCATGCGCCGGCTGACGGTCGACGGCCTGGCCCCCTCGGACGCGGCACGGGTCGCACTCGGGGCGCCGCCCGACGAGAGCGCCCGGCTGCTCGGCGCCGACCGGTCGCCGCAGGCCGTCGTGGACGCGGCGCTCGCCGCCGACGCCGACCGGCTGGCCGCCCTGCTCCGGCTCGGGGACGAGGAGGACGCCGTCGCCTGGTGGACCGGCCTCGTGGCACCGGCGCGTGACCAGCTCAGGCTCCGGACCGTCCTGGACCGACCCGGGCAGGACGCCGTCCTCTCGCTCCAGCAGGCCGTGGTCGAGGCCGTCCGACGTCTGACCGCCGAACGGCACCGGCACCCGGCCGGTGGCGTCGTGCTGCTGCAGGCACCGCCGGGGGCGCCCCGCCCGCTCGTCCTGCACGCGGTGGCCGCCGCCGTGCCCCAGGTGGACGCCCGACTGGTGTCCGGACCGGTCATCGGCCGCCACCTCGTCGAGCTGGCGGCCATGACCCGCGCCCGGGCCGTGGTGACGGTCTGCGAACGGGTCGGTGACGACCTGTCCCTGGTCGGCGAGCTGGCCGCCGAGCGGCCCGACCTGCCCCAGCTCGTGATGGTCCCGCCCGAGGACTTCGGCCGGGTCCCGCTCGGACCGGCGGTCCAGCGGGCACGGTCCGCCGCCGGGCTGATCCACGAGCTTCGCGCCGTGCTGGCCACCGACGCGGCCGGCAACCCATGACGACCGGCGAGGGCGAAACCTGCACTGGACCGGACGTCCGTCCGACAACCTCGCTCACAAGAGGGGCACTGGCGGCCGATAGGCCGTTCGGTGCCCCCTACCGGGCACCTGTCGTGGAGGAAGGTGGGCAGATGACCGGGGTCGTGGTGTGCCACGGGACCGCGTCGATCCGTGAACGGATCGTGGTGACGTCACTGGGCGTCCCGCTGCTCGCTCCTGTACGCGCGGCCGCGTCAGCCGACGAGCTGGTCACGCTCGCGCGTCGGCTGGCGCCGACCGTCGTCCTGATGGATGCGGACCTGCCTGCGCCAGGACCGGCCGAGGCCATGCGGAGGCTGCGGGCGATCGCTCCGGCGGCCACGGTCGTCATGCTCGCCGGACCGGACGACGCTGCCGCTCTCGAACGTGCCCTCGCGCTCGGTGCGCGGGGCTTCCTCACGCCGGACGTGAACCGGTCCGAGCTGGCGGCCGTCGCCGCCCATGTGCACATCGCGTTGGCGAACGGCGCGGTCGGCGGACGTGACGAACGGCCCGAGACCGGACCTCCGATGGTCGAGGACGGTGCCGTGCCACCGGCCCCCAGCGCCCCGGTGGCGCCCCTCGCGCCGCTCACCCGGCGCGAGCTCGAAGTGCTCGTCGGGATGAGCAACGGACGGTCGAACGGTCAGATCGGCCAGGACCTCTACCTGTCGGAGGACACCGTCAAGACCCATGCGCGTCGACTGTTCCGCAAGCTCGGGGCGTCCGACCGTGCCCAGGCGGTCGCGATCGGCATGCGTCGGGGCCTGATTCACTGAGCCTGATCCACGGGGCCTGATCCGCTGGGCCCCATCCACTGGCCCCGTCCGACGGGCCCGGCCGGATCCGCCGGAACACGTCCGTGCGCTCCGCGTAGGATGGTCCGGTGGACGGTACCGAACGCACCCAGGACCCGTTCGGCCTCGTCGGACTGACGTACGACGACGTGCTGCTGCTGCCGGGCGAGACCGATGTCATCCCCTCCGAGGTGGACACCACCTCGCGCCTGACCCGCGAGATCACCGTGCGCGTCCCGCTCGTCTCGGCGGCCATGGACACGGTGACCGAAGCGCGGATGGCCATCGCGATGGCCCGCCAGGGCGGGGTCGGGGTGCTGCACCGCAACCTGTCGATCGCCGACCAGGCCCACCAGGTCGACCTGGTCAAGCGCTCGGAGTCCGGCATGATCACCGATCCGGTGACCGTCGGGCCCGATGTCACGCTCGACGAGCTCGACCGCCTGTGCGGCATCTACCGCGTGTCCGGGCTGCCCGTGGTCGACGAGGACCGTCGGCTGCTCGGCATCATCACCAACCGCGACCTGCGGTTCGTGCCGGCCGCCGAGTTCGCCACCCGCAGGGTCCGGGACGTCATGACCTCGATGCCGCTGGTCACCGCTCCCGAGGGCATCGCCCGTGACGACGCGGCCGCGCTGCTCGCCAAGCACAAGATCGAGAAGCTGCCGTTGGTGGACGGTGCGGGCCGGCTGGCGG
>JAHIJU010000044.1 GCA_018898235.1 Actinomycetota bacterium
CGGGATGGGCGGTGTCAAGGAGGTCGTCAACGCCGTCGGCGGGGTGAACCTGTGCTGGGACGCCGACATCAACGACGAGGACTCCGGCATGGTCTGGACCGCCGGGTGCCACGACGTCGACGGCGACCAGGCGCTCGCGTTCTCCCGGATGCGCAAGTCCGACAAGACCGGCGACATCGGCCGCGGCCTGCGCCAGCGTCAGCTCGTGTCGGCCGTGATGGCCAAGGTCGACCCGGCCTCCCTGATCTGGCACCCCGACCAGCAGATCGCTCTCGTCGACGCGGGGACCGGCGCCCTCACCGTCGACGAGAGCTCGAACATCCTCGACCTGGCCCGGCTCGCGCTCGCGTTCAAGGCCGCCAACGGACCGGACGGCATCACCGGCGCGCCGCCGATCAGCTCGCTCGACTACCGCCCGGGCAAGATCGGTTCGACCGTGCTGCTCAACCCCGACACGTCGCCGGCGTTCTGGGACGCCATCCGGGACGGCACCGGATCGCCGGGGACGGTCGGCGGCGTGGGGTCCTGAGCCGACGTCAGGCTGTGAAGCCCGTGCGGGCGGTCCCCGACGCCCGACCGCGCAGCCGCTCGCCCTTGGCGTCGGCCACCTCGCGCAGCTCGTCCTGGAAGGCCGCCATCGCCGTCCGCAGCTGCTCGGCGAGATCGCCGGCGCCCGTGCCGAGGATCCGAACCGCGAGCAGCCCCGCGTTGCGCGCACCCGCGACCGAGACCGTCGCAACCGGGACACCGGCGGGCATCTGCACGATCGACAGCAGCGAGTCGAGGCCGTCCAGGTGCGCGAGCGGGACCGGGACGCCGATGACGGGCAGGACGGTGGTGGCGGCCAGCATGCCGGGCAGGTGGGCCGCTCCCCCGGCACCGGCGATGATCACCCGCAGGCCCCGGCCCGCGGCCTCGCGGCCGTAGTCGAGCATCTTCGCCGGCTGCCGGTGGGCGGAGACGACATCGACCTCGAACGGCACACCGAACTGGCTGAGCGCCTGCGCGGCAGCCTCCATCACGGGCCAGTCCGAGTCCGATCCCATCACGACGCCGACCAGGGGCGCTTCAGTCATCTCATCCTCCGTGCGGTCAGGGGAAACGTCATGTCGCCGGGTCCGTCGCCGCGAAGCCGTGCCGCGGCCTCGACCGCACGACTGCGCACCTCCTCCAGGTCGTCACCGCAGACGGTGACGTGCCCGAGCTTGCGCCCGGGCCGCACCTGCTTGCCGTACAGGTGCACCTTGACGAGCGGATCAGCCAGGACAGCGGGCAGCGCGTCCGTGAGGTCGTCCAGCTCCGAGCCAAGCACGTTGACCATCACGGACCAGCGGGCACGCGGTGCCGTGGCGCCCAGCGGCAGGTCGAGCACGGCCCGCAGGTGCTGCTCGAACTGGCTGGTCACGGCCCCGTCGATGGTCCAGTGACCGCAGTTGTGGGGTCGCATGGCGAGCTCGTTGACCAGGATGCGGGGCGCCCCGCCCGCCGTGTCGGGCACCTCGAACATCTCGACGGCGAGCACCCCGACGACATCGAGCTGCTCGGCCACCGCCCGCGCCACCCGCTGCGCGGCGGCCTCGGTCCGCGGATCCAGATCGGGGGCGGGGGCGATCACCTGCTCGCAGACCCCGTCCCGCTGGACCGACTGGACGACGGGCCACGACACGACCTCGCCCGACGGGCGGCGCGCGACCAGCACGGCGAGCTCGCGGTCGAACTCGACGGCCTCCTCGGCGAGCAGGGCCGGGCCGGTCCCCGCAGCCGAGGCAGCGAGCCAGTCGGAGACGTCCGAGGCATCGCGCACCACACGCACGCCCTTCCCGTCGTAGCCGCCGCGCGCGGTCTTGACCACGCAGGTGCCACCGACCTCGGACAGGAACAGCGCGACGTCGTCGGCCGTCTCGACCGGTGCCCAGCGGGGGCACGGCAGGTCGAGTCCGGCGAGGCGGGCGCGCATCGCCAGCTTGTCCTGGGCGTACCGGAGGGCGTCCGCCGACGGGCGCACAGGTACTCCCTGGCCCGCAACGGCCGCGAGCACCGTCGTCGGGACGTGCTCGTGCTCGAAGGTCAACGCATCGGCGCCCTCGACCAGGGCCAGCACCGCGGACTCGTCGCCCGCACGGCCGACCGGCGCATCGGCCGCCACCCGACCGGTCGCGCCGTCCTGCTGCTCGACCAGGACCCTCAGGTGCACCCCCAGCGCGGTCGCCGCCGAGGTCATCATCCGGGCCAGCTGGCCACCGCCGACCACCGCCACGACCGGTTCGCTCACGGGCGCCGAGCCTAGCCGTCCCGGGCGAGAAGCCAGGACCCACCCAGTGCCGCGCCGTATGATCCCCCGGTGCTCACGCCCGACCTCACCTCCGGAGACGACGAAGTGGCCCTCCCCGCCGGAGGCACCCTGCGCCGTTGGCTCGCCTGGCGCCCCACCCGTGCCTGGCTGATCGAGATGGGGCGGTTCCTGGCTGTCGGCGGGATGTCCTTCATCATCGACCTCGGGCTGTTCAACCTGCTCGCGTTCGGACCCGGGCATCTCCTGGGGGCCAAACCGGTCACGGCCAAGATCATCGCGACCGTGGTGGCGACGTTCGCCTCCTGGGTCGGCAACCGGCACTGGACGTTCGCCGACCGTCGCACCGGGCAGCGTGGCCGGGAGATCCTGGTGTACGGCGCCATCAACGCGGTCGCTGCCCTGGTGCCCTCGGCCACGCTCTACATCGCGTTGTACTGGATGGACCTCAACGGCCAGCTCGTCGCGAATGCCGCGACGGTGGTCGGTATCGCGATCGGCACCGTCCTGCGCTACGTCGGCTACAAGCTCTGGGTCTTCACGGGCTGAGAGCCCGCCGCCGGCCCGCACAGGTCAGCGGCCGACCCGCCGTCGGCGCCGTTCCGGGTTGGTCGCGACCGCGGGCCCCATCGGAAGCACGACGTCCGTGCGCAGCCCGGCCGGGACCGCCGACAGGAACAACGCGAACACCGCCGGCCGGCGCTGGGCCAGCTCGAGCCGTCCGCCGTCGGCCGAGGCGAGGTCGCGAGCCAGTGCCAGACCGAGCCCCGTCCCGGCCCCCGACGTGACGTTGCGCTCGAAGATGCGCGGTGCGAGATCGTCCGCAACCCCGGCGCCCTGGTCGGCGACCTCCAGGACCACCGAGCGGGCGTTGGTCCCCGGACGGGTGCGCACGGTGGTCGTCCCTCCGCCGTGCTTGAGCGAGTTCTCGATCAGGGTGGCGATCACCTGGGCGAGCGCCCCGGGGGTGGCCAGCACCTGCAGCTCGGGATCGGTCGCCACCACCAGGCGACGGCCGGCCTCGGCGAACGGGACGGCCCACTCCTCCTCCTGCTGGTGCAGGATCTCGACCAGCTGGACAGCCTCGGTGGTTCCGCCGGCCGCCCGTCGCGAGCTCGTGAGCAGTTCGTCGACGACGCGGACCAGGCGCTCGACCTGTTCGAGGGAGATCCGCGCCTCCTCGCGCACATGTTCTTCCGAGGCGGTGAGCATGATCTCCTCGAGCCGCATCGACAGCGCGGTCAAGGGGGTGCGCAGCTGGTGGCTGGCGTCGGAGGCGAACTGCCGCTCGGCCGCCAGTCGCCCGGCCATCCGGTCGGCGCTGCGGGACAGCTCGGCCGCGACCAGGTCGATCTCCTCGACGCCCGAGGGTTCCAGGTGCGGCCGGACCTGCCCCGAGCCGAGCTGTTCGGCGGAGGCCGCGAGATAGACCAGGGGTGCGGACAGCCTGTTGGCCTGCCAGGTGGCCATCGCGATGGACGCGCCGAAGGCGATCACGGCGGCGGCCACGATGAGGCCGATGATCCGCACCGACAACCAGAACACGTCCCACCACGAGGAGGTCAGGACGACGCGGGTCCCCTCGTTCGAGGTGGCCGAGACCTCGACGGTCGGCCCGTTGATCGCTGCCCCGGCCGAGGCGGTCTGCCCGTCGGACGTGGTGACGACGGCCTGCGCACTGACCTGGCCCGGCCCGCCGGTGTACGGCTCGAGCATCCGGCTCGTCAGCGGGATCTCCTGCTCGATGCGGAAGTCGACGGCCCGGACCGCCGACTGCGCCCTCGACTCGAGAGCCTGGACCTGGGCCTGGCGGACGAGCTGGGCGCCGAGGAAGGCGAGCGGGAACCCGAGCAGGACCACCGCGACGGTGACCGCCGCGATGGTCGCCTGCAGAACCCGCCGACGCAC
>JAHIJU010000418.1 GCA_018898235.1 Actinomycetota bacterium
ATTGATGCCGCGTACAGAACGACCCGACCACGGAGAGTGACGCCACAGATGGCTACCGACTACGACGCTCCTCGCAAGACCGAGGAGGAGATGTCCGAGGACAGCCTCCAGGAGCTCCAAGCACGCCGTTCCGACAAGAACTCGGGCGTGGTCGACGAGGACGAGACGGAGGCCGCCGAGGGCTTCGAGCTGCCCGGCGCCGACCTCTCGGGTGAGGAGCTGTCGGTCCGGGTGCTGCCGCGCCAGGCCGACGAGTTCACCTGCTCCCACTGCTTCCTCGTGCACCATCGCAGCCAGCTCGCCTACGAGAAGGACGGCCAGCCGGTGTGCTCGGAGTGCGCTGCCTGATCAGATCGAACGACGACGGCCGGTGACCCGTGGGGCACCGGCCGTCGTCGATCCTCGGCTGCTCAGCGCTCGTCAGCGCGCGTCGTCCGGGGCTGCGGGGGAGCGGCCGTCGTCGGCCGGACTGGTGACGGGCGCGGGAACCGCCGGGGCGGCACCGGCCGCGAGCAGCGCGGCGACCAGGGCCTGCGGGTGGCGGGTCGAGACGATCCAGTACGGCGTGGGGTCCTGCGGATCGTCCAGGTCGACCCTGACCGCCGACCTGACCCATGAGCGCAGGCACGCATAGGAGCGTGCGTCGAGCGCCGGCCCGAGCTCGGTCGCCAGCCCCGGACCGTCGAGCACCCGTGGCGCGGCGAGCAGGCGGACCGGGATCTGGGCACGGCCCGCCCGCATCGTGCCGCCGTCGACCTGCACCCGGGCGGTGGTGGCGACCACCACCAGGCTGATGACGATCAACGAGCCGGCGCCGATCGCCAGGCCGAGCCCCCGGTTGAGCGGTGCGAAGGCGCCACCGAGCGAGACGGCGGCGAGCACGACCGCGAACCAGCCCACCGGTCCGATCCACAGTCGTTCGTCGTGGGCGGGTGCTGTCGTCACGGGACCAGCATCGCATCACCGGGTCCGACCCTCTCGCCGGCGCCCGGTAGGGTCGGGCGCCGTGAGCGACGTCGAGGTGCTGCTGGTGCGGCTGGACCCCGGGATCCCGGCCCCGGCCTACTCCCAGGACGGTGATGCCGGTGCCGACCTCATGACCTCGGTCGACCTCGTGCTCGCACCGGGGGAGCGCGCCACGGTGCCGACCGGGGTGGCCATCGCGCTGCCCCCCGGACACGCTGCGTTCGTGCACCCCCGTTCGGGTCTGGCCGCCCGTCACGGCCTGACCGTCGTGAACGCGCCCGGGACGGTCGATGCGGGCTATCGGGGCGAGATCAAGGTGACGCTGCTCAACACCGACGCCCGCGAGGAGCTGCGGCTGCGTCGTGGCGACCGGATCGCGCAGCTCGTGGTGCAGCGGGTCGAACGCGCGGCGTTCGTCGAGGTCGCCGAGCTCCCTGCCTCCGAGCGTGGGGCGGCGGGCTTCGGCTCTTCGGGCGGGTGGGGCACGCCGTGACCGGATGCTCGCCCGACCCGGACTACCCTGTGCGACGACGGCGCGCGCGGGCGCACCTGGACGGGAGTGCGTAGGTGGCGCTGTTCCGCCGCGGCACGAAGGACGCCGCACATGATGATGGCAACGGGGCCTCGCAGGTCGGCTCTGACCAGCCGCTCGACGGCCAGGTGGTGGACCCCTCGGACGACGACGGCGAGAACCAGTCCACCGGCGCGCCGCACGGACCCTGGGACTCGGCGCAGGTGCCCGAGACCGACGGGCGGCTCGACCTGGGTGGTCTGCGGCTGCCGGTCGCACCGGGGGCCAAGGTCCACCTCGAGAGCAAGGGTCAGGTCGTGACCCTCGTCCGGGTCGAGCTCGAGGGCTCGGAGCTGCAGCTCGCGCCGTTCGCGGCGCCCCGCACCGAGGGCATCTGGGACGAGATCCGCGAGGAGATCGCCCAGCAGGTGACCGCCGACGACGGCAGCGTCGACGATCTCCCGGGACCGTTCGGACGTGAGCTGCTGGCCCGGGTCGCGGTGCGCACCGCCGAGGGGCGCAGCGGGCACCGGGTCGTCCGGTTCCTCGGTGTCGACGGTCCGCGGTGGTTCCTGCGCGGTGTCGTGACGGGACGGGCCACCGTCGAACCCGAGGCGGCCGCCGTGATCGAGGCGTTCTTCGGTGGGACCGTCGTCGTCCGCGGCGCGCAGGCGATGGCCCCGCGCGAGCCGCTGCCGATGCACCTGCCGGGCCAGGGAGCCCCGCCGGCCGCCCCGGAGGCGGCCCCGCTCGACCCCTTCGTGCGAGGCCCCGAGATCACGGAGATCCGATGACCACGATGCGCGAACGCGCCCGCGCGCTGCTGGCCTCGCGTGCCGAGGTCGAGGCCGCGGAGGAGCGTCAGGACGCCGAGGCAGCAGGGTGCACCCCCGTCGGGCAGCTCGCCGATCGCGGCCGGGCCGTGGCGTCCGGGGTGCTCCGATCGGTGACGTTGCGCCCCCGTGAGGGTGTCCCGGCGCTGGAGGCCGAGCTCTACGACGGCAGCGGGAGCCTCGAGCTGGTCTGGCTCGGGCGTCGTGAGATCGCCGGGATCGTCCCGGGCCGGCGGCTCAAGGTCGAGGGTCTGGTGTGCAAGGTCGACGGCCGTCGCGTCGTCTTCAACCCGCGCTACCAGCTGCGGCCCCGTCCCGGTGAGTGAGACCGAGCCCGGCGCGGCGGGCCGCGGTCTGCGGGCCCTGGGCGGCGAGAGCTTCTCGCTCGGTGCTGCCGTGGGCGGTGTGCGGGGTCTGGTCGAGACGATCGCACCCGGGCTGCTCTTCGTGGTGGTCTTCGTGGCCACCGGTCAGCGCCTGGTGCCGTCCGTGGTCGCGGCCGCAGCCGCGGCGCTGGTGGCCGTGATCGTCCGTCTCGTGCAGCGCACCCCGGTGACCCAGGCCCTGTCCGGTGTGGTCGGCGTTGCGGTGGGCGTCGGCTGGGCGCTCACCACGGGCCGGGCCCAGGACTACTACGCAGCCGGGTTGTGGACGAACGCCGCCTACGGCATGGGCGCGCTGATCACGATCCTCGTCGGATGGCCGGCCGTGGGTGTGCTGGTCGGCCTGTTCGACGAGGGTGGGCCGCTGACCGGTGGGCCGTGGTCCGCGGTGGGCGCCTTCCGCTCCGACCCTGCCCGCCGCCGGCGGGCGGTCTGGGCGACGTGGCTCTGGGTCGGGCTGTTCGGGCTGAAGCTCGCCGTGCAGCTGCCGCTCTACCTCGCCGCGCAGGTCGCGTGGCTCGGGGTCGCGAAGCTGGTGATGGGCGTCCCGTTGTTCGCCCTCACGCTGTGGCTCAGCTGGGTTCTTGTCCGGCCAGCACCCGTTCCAGAGCAGCTTCGTCCGCATCCCGGCCCGTGACGAAGAGCAGCTCGTCGCGACCCTCGAGCGTGTCATCCGGGCTGGGTGCCAGCGGTCGGGCGTCGCGCACGATGCAGGCGAGCACGGTGTCGGCCGGCCACACGATCTGACCGACCAGGCGCCCTACCAGCGCTGAGTCCTCGGGCAGCGTGACCTCGCGGATGTCCGCCTTCGACTGGTGGAAGGTGAAGATCTTCACGAGGTCGCCGACCGCGACGGCCTCC
>JAHIJU010000419.1 GCA_018898235.1 Actinomycetota bacterium
CCGAGCGTGCTGCACGTGCAGCACGACCGGGGCTGGGTGCTGGTCAACAAGGAGACGATCGCCTACGCGGACCCGGCTCCTCAGACGCTGAGCACCACCGTGCTCGGAACAGCTATCACGTTCACCGTCACCCCCGCGACCTTCACATGGGACTACGGGGAGCACGCCTTCACCACCAGGTCGGCCGGCCACCCGTACCCCGACCAGGACGTCAGCTACGCCTATCGGAACGTGGGGATCGGGGGCGTCACCTTGGTCACCACCTGGCAAGCGACCTACGCCATCGGCGGGGACCCGACGCAGCGCCCGGTCCCGGGGACCGCCTCGACCACGACGACGGGCCCCACCTTCGACGTCGTCGAGGTCAGCGCGCACCTGACCCGTGGTGACTGCACGCAACACCCCGACGACCCCGGGTGTTGAGCGACACCGCCGAACGGTGCCGCCCGCCGCGCCGTGAGCGGGCCCCGGCTCGCACTCCTCAGCCCGCCGCCCGCCACGGTCCGATCCGCACGGTGGTGAGCATGCCGATATCGGTCGACCCGGGGTTGACCGACGTCGCCGGCTGCCCCTGGGCGAGCTGCACCGCGAGCATCGAGAGCCGTTCCGAATCGGCGCCTGCGAGCTCGCCGGTCCACTCCAGCGATGCGATCGCGGCGACACCCGGCGCGAGCGTGACGACCGTGGAGCCATCGGGCGCAGCATCCCGGTCCATCGACCAGTCGGCGGTGTGTCCCCAGGTGCCGCGGCCGCCGAGGCCCGGATACCCGGCGACCGTGCAGGTGGCGGACGAGCTGTTGGTCGCCGTGAGCGTGCCGTACCGGTGCCCTGCAGCCGCGTCGAGCTGCTGCACCGCGTAGGTGACCGCATCGGCGGGGCAGACCCCCGCGCCGTCCGGGCCGGTGGCGGCCACGAGCAGCAGGGCGTCGAGCTGCTGCTGCGTCAGCGCGGAGTCGGGGACGATCGGCGAGTCCGGCTGCTGGTCCCGGCCCGGGGGCGGCTCGGCCGGGCCGGCCGCGGCGGGCGACCCGAACCCGCCGGACCCACCGGCCGACGCGGCGGTGGTGGGCGAGTCCGAGGACGACGGGCCGCCGGGCCACGACTGCGATGGGGACACCGACGCCCCGCCGCCGTCCTCGGGAGTGATCGACGACAGCGAGCAGCCGGTCAGCAGCATCGCGCACATCAGCGTCAGGGGGAGCCATCGGCGGACAACGGGCATCCAGCCATGGTGGCAGCCCGGCGCGGCCCTGGTCGCCGGGACCCGGGAGCGGGTGGGCGGGTCCTGTGCGGGTCCTGTGCGGGCAGGGCGGCCCGGTCTGCGGTCCGGTCGACGGACCCGCCGAGGGGAGCGATACGCGCCGACATGCTCGGCGGCCGCATACAGCCGCGCCCGGCTGATGGGGCGGTTCCGCGACTCCGATCGTCCTCAGGTCGCCCGCCGTTGTGCCGATAGACATCTGGGGGATCAGAGCCGGCCGAGGATGACAAGGGAGTCCCCCCGTGAACCGACGTCCGGGTTCGGGCTATCTCCGCTACCGCCCCGCGCCGCGCGGCGCCTTCGACTCGGCCCGCAGCCTGCTGCTGCTGGCTCTCGCCTCGCTGCTGGCGGTCGTGCCCTCGATGCTCGTGGCGGACACGCGTCAGGTGAACCTCGGCCTGGTCGCCTGTGCCGTCCTCGCAGGCTTCTGGATGGCGCTCTACCGGGACCGCGTCCCGGCGCTGCTCGTCGACATCGTCGACGCCGTCGCCTTCTTGGTGATCTCCGTCTCCCTCCTCGAGGCGTGGGAGGTGCCGGGAGCGATGTTCGCCTCGCTCTGGTACCGATCGCTGGGTGCGTCGACGCGCGGGCTCGTGGTGCGGGTGCTGCTCTACTCCGCGGTCATGATCGCAGGCGCGCTCACCCATGGACTCGGCCCCGTGGCGAGCACCGGACCGACGCGGAGCGTCGTCGCGCTCGTCCTGAGCGTCGTCCCGTTCTGGTCGGTGACGGCGTTCGTGGCCGGCCGGTTGGGCCGGGTGCTCGCGGAGCACGATGCCGTTGCGGCGATCGGGGCGCTGGAGACGGACCTGCGCGCCGCGCTCATCGACGAGGAGGACGAGTCGACGCTGTCGATGTGGTCGCGGGCGTCGTGGCGGGCGTTGTCCGAGGTCGTCCCGGGGTTGCGGATCGCACTGGCGGAACGCAGGCGCGGTGAGTGGGTGGTGGTGACGACCGTCGGGACCTGGGCGCGGCCTCCCGTGACGTTGGATGCCAGGCTCGTCGACCAGGTGCCGCCCCTTGCGGCGACGGTGGGCGCGCGGGAGCTCGACGTGACGCCCGCGCTCGACCGGGCGGCCGGGGCCACGTGCCGATGGGGGTCCGTGGAGCTGCCCGACAGGTCCGCCGTGAGCCGGCTCATGGTCGGCGTCCCGCGCGGTGCGGGGGATGGCATGGTGGCCGCCGTCGCGGGCACGCTGTCCCGGTCCGAGCTCGTCGCGCAGCACCTCAGGGACCACCTGGCGCTCGGCGTCCAGGCCCGGCGGGACGAGCTCACCGGGATGTCGAACCGGGTGGGCTTCTTCGAGGTGCTGACCGGCCATGAGGATCGCGACGTGCGTCTCAGCCTGGTGTTCCTGGACCTCGACGGTTTCAAGGCGGTGAACGACACCTACGGGCACGGTGTCGGCGACGAGGTGCTGCGTCAGACGGCTGCCCGGCTGGTCGACGCGTGCCCGGCCGGGACCACGTGCGCCCGGTTGGGCGGCGACGAGTTCGCGGTGCTGCTCACGGGCGCCGACCTGGAGACGGTGCGGCGGGTCGGCGGCGCCATCGAGGCGGCGATCTCGGCGCCCATGACGACCTCGATCGGCGAGCTCAGGATCGGGTGCAGCTGGGGCGTCGCGTGCCTGGCCGGCGGCGGTGACGACACGACCGGCCTGCTCGCCCGCGCCGATGCCGCGATGTACGAGATGAAGCGGGCCCACTGGGCGACCGGTGAGCACGACAGGCGGCACTAGCCGCCTCGCCGTGGCCCGTCGTCAGCGCACGGTGGAGTCGCTGACCTGCGGCTCGCCGGAGGTGCCCAGGTAGAAGATGCCCGGCACGGTCTCGAACCCGTCGCTCGGGTTGTCCTGCAACGTGGAGGCCTCGACGCTCAGGTTGCCGGTCCGGTCGTTGCTGACGAAGAAGACGGCGCCGCCGCCCTCGTTCGCGTGGTTGTGCTCGATGAGCGATCCGGCGATGCGCGTCGTGACGGTGTTTCCGTCGTTGTAGATCGCGCCGCCGCTGCCGCCGCCCGGGGTGCCGTCCGCCGCGGGGTTGGCGCCGGTGCCGATCGCGTCGTTGTAGGACAGGACGGAGTTGAGGATCACCCACGAGACGCCGATCGAGCTGAGCGCGCCGCCGTTGGAGCAGGAGCCGCCCTGGCCGGGTGCGCCACCGAACGTCGAGTCGACGACGTAGACCGGCTGGTCCTGCCACTGGTCGAGCACCCGGATCGCGGCGCCTCCCACGTCAGGCCCCGTGCTCTCGCAGCGGTTGCGCACGAAGGTCGAGGAGATGACGGTGAGCCGCCCGCCGCGCACCAGGATCGCGCCGCCGCCGCCCTCCTCGGTGCCGGCGCCCGCGGCGCTGCCGTCGGCGAACGTCAGGTTCTGCACCGTGAGGCGCGGATGCTCCTGGTCGTCGCAGTGCGACGTCGTCCAGCCCTGGGCCTCGTCGCACGTGTTGAGGTAGAGGATGCGGCGCTCGCCCGCACCGGACAGCGTGACGAGTCCGCCGCCGTCGAGCACGACATCGGGGTGGGCGTTGACCACCGTCGCTGTGCTGGTCAACGCGATGTCGACCGGTGCCGGGCCGCAGCTGAAGGTGGTGACCCCGCCCGCGGCCACCGCGGCGACCACCGCCTCGGAGGTGCAGCTCGCCGGGGTGCCGTCGCCGATGACGTGGTCGGGGTTCGAGGTGTCGGCCGGCTGGGCCTCGGCGGGGACCTGGGCGGAACCTGCCGGGTTGCCGGGGTTGGCGCGCGTCGCGGGCACCGCCGCGGAGGGCACGTCGGTGGGTGTGGGGGCGGGCGTCGGCGTCGCGGGTTCCGGGGGCGTGGTCTTGGCCGCGGTGATCGCGGCGGACACGGTCACCGCGGGGGCGGATGCGGCGCCGTGCACCGAGCAGGCGGTGAGCGTCGAGCACGCGGCGAAGGCCGTGCCGACCGCCATGGCCGCTCCGATGCGCGCCGCCGTGGCGATGCGGGCCGCCGCGCCAGGTCCGGTCACCCGGCCGAGCCTAGGGCCGGGTCTCCCGTCGTCGGGTCGGTTCGGGCCGAGGCGCCACGGGAGGGGCCGCCGGGTCCGGACGCCCGAACAGCACGGCGGCGAACGCGAAGCAGGCCGCACCCCAGAACGTGCCGACGTTCGACCAGACCAGGCTCACCTGCCGGCCCGTGTCGACGATGACGTACGCCCCGATCGCCGACGCCCCGAACAGGATCGACCCGGCGAGGTTGAGCCAGGCGATGGTCGCCGAGCGCAGGCTGACGTGCGCGTGCCGGCGCTCGCGGACCTCCGGTGCCATCGCGACCAGTCCCGAGACCAGGAAGAGCACCGAGCCGACGGCGTCGGGCCGCCAGACGGCCCGGTCCAGGACCGTGGGGTCGGCCCCGATGAGCACGGCCGCGTGGATCGTGTTGACGTTGAACATGACGGTCCCGGCCAGCTGGACCGCCGCCGAGACCCAGTCCGACGTCCGGCCGCGCCAGAAGGTGATCAGGTGCCGCGCCGACGCCGGCAGCTCACGTCGGGCCAGCAGCAGCTGGCAGGTGGCGGCCGCGGTGAAGAACACCGCACCGACCGCGAACGTGAGCGCCGAGACGAGCGGCGGCAGGGCCGGAACCTGGCTGAGCGGCACGCCGAGCATGAACAGCACCGATCCGATGACGAACAGCCGGCCGGTCCAGGTGACCAGGGGTGGCACTGCGGTCGCGGACATGCAGGCGGCGCCCTTCCCCGGTGGGTGGGTCCCACCCTAGAGCGGTGCCCCCTAGCCCTGGCGGAACGGTGCGTAGCTGGTGTGCAGCAGGTCGTGGGCCCTCCCGGAGCCCGGCTCGCCGTAGAACTCGTCGTACAGCCGCAGCACGTCGGGGTTCTCCTGCGACTTGCGGTAGCGGGACGTCTGGTCGATGTCGACCAGCACCTTCTGCCGGGCTGCCATCTCACCGACGATCGACGGGACCGGGTGCCCGGCGCCGTTGATGCAGCCGCCGGGGCAGGCCATGACCTCGACCAGGTCGTAGCCGACGTCCTCACCGGCGACGATGCGCTTGACCAGGGGTTCGACGTTGTTGAGGCCGGAGATCACGGCGACCCGCACGGTCGTGCCGGCCGCGGTCACCGTCGCCTCCTTGATGCCCGCGAAACCGCGGACCTCGCGGAAGTCGAGCTGGTCGACCAGCGGTGTGCCGGTGAGCTTCTCCACCGCCATCCGCAACGAGGCCTCCGCGACGCCGCCGGAGGCGCCGAACAGCACGCCCGCGCCGCTCACCAGGGAGTACGGGGCGTCGTAGGCGCCCGGTTCGATATCGGCCGGCTCCAGCCGCAGCAGCGCGATCATCTC
>JAHIJU010000420.1 GCA_018898235.1 Actinomycetota bacterium
ACAGCGCCCACGAGGTGCTCGACGACGTCGAGATCTTCCGGTACGCACCTGCGCCGCAGGCCAGCGGCCTGGCCGGCTACGCGCTGGAGTTCGTCTACTCCTGGTTGCGGACGGCCGCGCTGTCGGTCACGGTGCGCCGCAGCCGCGGGTTCGACGTCATCCAGGCGTGCAACCCGCCGGACACCTACTGGCTGCTCGCGCTGGTGTGGCGGGTGCTGGCCCGCACGCGATTCGTGTTCGACCACCACGACCTCAACCCCGAGCTCTTCCTGTCCCGTTTCGGCGAGCCGGACGGCGCGTCGGCCCGCGCCCAGTACGCCGGGCTGCTGTGGCTGGAGCGGCGCACCTTCGCGGCGGCCGACCGGGTCATCTCGACCAACGCCTCCTACCGGCGGATCGCCCTGGAGCGTGGGCAGGTGCCGCCCGAGCACGCGAGCGTCGTGCGCTCGGGGCCGGACACCGCGCGGATGCGTCCCGTCGAACCGGCCGTCGACCACACCGACGGTCGTCACCTGCTGGTCTACCTGGGCATCATGGGTCCGCAGGACGACGTCCACGTGGTCCTCGACGTGGTCAGCGAGCTGGTCCAGGTGCGCGGCCGGTCCGATGTGCGGGCCGCACTCCTCGGTTTCGGGGACTGCCTGGACGATCTGCGCGCCCAGTGCACCGCGATGGGGCTCGACGACGTCGTCGAGTTCACCGGGCGGGTGGGCCCCGACCAGATCGCCGACTACCTCAGCGCGGCCTCGGTCGGGCTGTGCCCGGACCGCAAGACGCCGCTCAACGACCTGTCGACCATGAACAAGACGATGGAGTACATGGCCTACGCCGTGCCGGCCGTCTCGTTCGACCTGGTCGAGACCAGGGTCTCGGGCGGTGACACCTGCGTCTACGTGCCCTCCGGCGACATCGAGGCGATGGCCGATGAGGTGGAACGCCTGCTCGACGACACGGACGAGCGGGTCGCCCGCTCGTTGGCCGCCCGTCGGCGGGTCGCCAGCGAGCTGGACTGGCGAGCGCAGGCCGAGGTCTACGTCGGGGTGTTCGACGACCTCACGCGACGGCCGTCGTCGCGTCGAGCGCCCACGCCGCCGGTCCGGGCGCTCGGCGACACCGACACGCAGGGTCGGGCGTACGTCCCGCTCGACGACGCCGGTCTTGGCCGCTTCGTGGCGGCGCGCGGCACCGCGTCGCGCGCGGACGGCTGAGCCGGCAGATGGGTGGCGTCGCGCCGCCGCTGGTCATCGTCCCGGCCCACGACGAGGCGCGGGTCATCGGTCGGTGCCTGCGGGCGCTCC
This sequence comes from Actinomycetota bacterium, assembly GCA_018898235.1. Lineage (GTDB taxonomy): Bacteria > Actinomycetota > Actinomycetes > Actinomycetales > Cellulomonadaceae > Cellulomonas. The sequence continues at coordinate 1,299 of JAHIJU010000420.1, forward strand.
TCGACGACGCCGAGCCCGGTGAGGTGCGCGTGGTCGTCGTGTCGAACGGGTCGGGCGACGGCACGGCCGACGTGGCCCGGGCGAGCGTGCGTCCCGGTGAGCTGGTCGAGGTGATCGAGATCGCGCAGCCGTCCAAGGTGGTGGCGCTCCGCGCCGGACTGACGCGCAGTGCGGGGGCCGCGGTCGCCGTGGTCGACGCCGATGTCGTGGTCCCGACCGGGACGGTGCGGGCCCTGGCCCGGGCGCTGGCCGAGCCGGGAGCGATGGTCGCCGGTGCACGGCCCGTGGTCGACACCACGCGTGCCACCTGGCCGGTGCGTCGCTACTACCGCGTCTGGAAGGCGATGCCGTACGGGCGGGGCGCGGTGATCGGGTCGGGTGTGTTCGCGCTGACGGCGGCCGCAGTCGACGAGATCGGCACGTTCCCGGACGTCGTCAACGACGACGGCTGGGTGCGACGGCGGTTCGCGCCCGAGCAACGACGACTGGTCGACGAACCGTTCACCGTGCTCGCGGCCAGGACGGTGCGGGCACTGACCGCACGGCGGGCGCGGGTGATCAACGGGAACCGGGCGCTGGACGGGCAGCACGGGGCGGACACGGACGCGGGGACGGGGTCGTCGCTCCGAGCCGGCCTGCGCGGGCGACAGTTCGGTGTCCTCGATGCGGCCACGTTCGTGCTGGTCACCGCCGTCGCGCGGATACGTGCCGCGGTCAGGCGCCGACGGGGTCACACCGGGTGGTCGACCGACACGACCTCACGAATCTGATCGGACCACGCTCGGCGACCACGCGCCTTCGATGAACAGCTGCGGTTCGGCTCCCGGTGTCGCGATGTCCAGCGACCACAGGTCGGTGACGGCGGGCTCGTCGGCGCGGGGCATCCCGTACAGGATCGTGGTGTCGTCGAGC
>JAHIJU010000421.1 GCA_018898235.1 Actinomycetota bacterium
CACGTGCTGAAACAACGCCCGAAGGGCCAGGACCACAAGCAGGCCGTGGACGTCCTCACGAGCTTCCGCGAGGGCGAATCACTCGGAGCCACCCTGGGACGTCTCCTGGACCAGAAGAACAACGCCCACTACGGCACCACCTACCTGACCCGCGCTCGCGCCGAGGCGATGCTGGACCAGGCGCGCAGGATGGTGGAGCGGATGGACGAGATCCTCCAGTCGCGCTGATCGGCGGCAGGACCTCGACGGGGCACTGGGGCCGTCGGCGACAGCTGGGTGGGTCTACGCGGCCTTCGTCACCGACGTCTACTCCCGGCGGGTGGTCGGCTGGCAGCTGTCCAGGTCGCTGAGCGCCGACCTCGCGCTGGACGCCCTGGAGATGGGCATCTGGACCCGCCAGCGCGCCGGCCACGACGTCACCGGTTCGACGCATCACAGCGACAAGGGCGTCCAGTACGTCGCCATCCGCTACACCCAACCCCTGGCCGAGGCAGGCGCCGTCGCCTCGGTCGGGTCGACGGGCGACTCCTACGACAACGCCCTGGCCGAGGCGTTCAACTCGTTGTTCAAGGCCGAGCTGGTCCGCAACAAGGGCCCCTGGAGGGGCATCGACGACCTGGAGATCTCCGTCGCGGAGTACATCGACTGGTTCAACCACAGGCGCCTGCACGGCGAGATCGGCCTGATCCCACCCGCCGAGCACGAGGACACCTACGACCGTCAGAACACCGCAGAGGCGACCGCCGAAGCGTCAGTTCCGAGCCTCCACTGAACCCGGGGCGGTTCATGAGTCAGTCCCGAACGCCGACACCGATCCTGCTGGCGATCCTCCCGGAGCGCCGGGTTCCACACTCACAGATCACGGGCCGCCACGTCACGGGGCTCATCCCCGCACGCGGGGAGACGACTCCATCTCGGTCACGAACCCGTCCGTCTCGTCCGGCTCATCCCCGCACGCGGGGAGACGACGCGACTGACTGTGCGGCCATCCCGTCCATCCCCGGCTCATCCCCGCACGCGGGGAGACGACGGCCAGCACGCGCACACCCTGACCGATGAGGGCGGCTCATCCCCGCACGCGGGGAGACGACCCGAGTGCGGTCGCGAGAGCGGTCGCCGACGCGGGCTCATCCCCGCACGTGGGGAGACGACACGTCGACCGCTGACCGATATCGCGCGGCCGGCGGCTCATCCCCGTACGCGGGGAGACGACTCGAAGAACCCATCCCCGATGAGCAGGTGGGTGGGCTCATCCCCGCACGCGGGGAGACGACACCCGCGAGAAGCAGATCGACTCCGAGAAGATGGGCTCATCCCCGCACGCGGGGAGACGACACCGAGTCCAGGCGACCCACCCGGATGGCCTGGGGCTCATCCCCGCACGCGGGGAGACGACGTGGGGACGTCGTCCTGGCCGGGAAACGTGAAGGGCCCATCCCCGCACGCGGGGAGACGACTCCGGGTTCTCCCGCCTGGTGTTCCCCAAGCCGGGCTCATCCCCGTGATGCTCCTATGGGTGTCAAGCCAGGTTGAGTAGTCGCTGGTAGGCGTTGGCGAGTTGGGCGTTGGGTCGCAGTCCGCGTTCGAGTTCGGAGATTCTGGCCGGGCAGGTCCCGAGGCTGTCGGCGACGTTCTGCAAGGTCAGGTGCCGGTGCTGGCGTTGCTGGCGAAATGCGGTGGTGTCGGGCACGGGTTCCGGGTGGACGAGCACGTGCCACATCTGGCGTGCGATCGCGCGCTTGAGGCAGCGCATGATCTCGCGGTTCGTCTTGCCCTCGGCGCGTCGGCGTGTGACGTAGAGGCCGGTGTTCGGGTCCGAGGTCAGCCTGGTGAGCGCGATCTGGTGCAGGGCGGCGTTGGCCTGTCGGTCGCCTCCGCGGTTGAGGCGGTGCCGGGTGGTCTTGCCTGAGGATGCGGGGATGGGTGCTGCGCCGCAGAGCGCGGCGAATGCCGCTTCGCTGGACAATCGGTCGGGGTTGTCGCCGGCGGTCACGAGCAGCTGTGCAGCGGTGACGGTGCCGACGGCGAACGCCGCGCGCAGGGCCGGGTTCGCGGCGTCGACGAGCTGGGTCAGGTCGGTTTCGAGGTCGGCGATCTCGAGGGCCAGGTGTTGGTATCGGCGGGCCAGGTGGCGCAGCCCCTGGTTGGTCGCGGCCGCGACGTCGTGGGTCGCCGGGTGCGGTCGGGTGGCTGCCAGCGCCGTGATCAGGTCGTCGGTACTGGTCGCGTGCGCCCAGCGGACGCGGATCGGGTCGGGTGCGGTGACCAGCAACGACTTGATCTGTCGGAGCAGGGCGGTGCGAGCCTTGACTGCGGAGCGGCGCACGGTCAGCAGTACCCGGATCTGCTCGACGAGGCCGTCGCAGTCCTTGGGGACGGGCAATGTCTCGCCGGTCAGGATCTGGCGTGCCGCGGCCACCGCGTCGATCGGATCGGACTTGCCCTGCCGTCGCACGGCCCGTTTGGGGCGGATCACTTCCGCCACGTCGATGCCTGCTGCGCGCAGGTGCCGGGAAAGGCCTGCACCGTAGGACGCGGTGCCTTCCACGCCGACCCGAGTGATGAGGCCGAACGAGGCGACGAACTCGGTCAGCTGGCGGTAGCCGGCTTCGGTTGCCTGGACCTGCCGGTCGCCCAGAAGGGCGCCGGTCACGGCGTTCAGGACCGCGACGTGGTGGGTCTGCGAGTGGGTGTCGACGCCGGCGATCACGGTCGTGGCGATCGTGGGTGCGGCGTGGTCGATCAGAAGCGTCATGCGTGTGCAACGCCTTCCGTGCCGAGCTGTAGGTGCGTCCCGAGGCGGCAGACAAGACGTTGATGGGGCGGATCGCCAGGCTCGTATGAGGTCATGTCCGCCCTGGGGCCGCAGCCAAGGACACGCCCCACCCACGGGCGGACAGATCAGTTGAAGGGCAGCCGACAACGCGCCAGTCAAAGACAGGGTCACACCCGCAGGCGAGGCACCTACATCCTCAACGTCAACGACGGCTGAAGACTGATCAGGGATCGACGCGCGAAAGTTGACCACCTTGCCTTGGTTGTTCAGTCGGTTGTGGCCGCGGGTGGGCGGCCGAGGTCGCGGTTCTTCAGCCGGTAGGAGTCGCCTTTGAGGGCGATGACGTCGGCGTGGTGGACGAGGCGGTCGATCATCGCGGCGGCGACGGTGTCGTCTCCGAAGACCTCGCCCCACCGGCCGAAGGGCTTGTTCGAGGTCACGATCAAGGACGCGCGTTCGTAGCGGGCTGAGACGAGCTGGAAGAACAGGTTCGCGGCTTCGGGTTCGAAGGGGATGTAGCCGACCTCGTCGATGACCAGCAGCGGGTAGCGGCCCAGGCGACGCAGCTCGTCTTGCAGGCGTCCGTCGTGGTGGGCGGTGGCGAGGCGGTCGACCCATTCGGAGGCGGTGGCGAACAGGACCCGGTGCCCGGCCTGGCAGGCCCGGATCGCGATCCCGGTCGCCAGGTGGGTCTTGCCGGTGCCGGGCGGGCCGAGGAACACGACGTTCTCGCGGGCGGTCACGAAGTCCAGGGTGCCCAGGTGGGCGATCTGCTCGCGGCCCAGGCCGCGGGCGTGGTCGTAGTCGAAGTCCTCCAAGGACTTGCGGCCGGGGAACCGGGCGGCGCGGATGCGTCCCTCGCCGCCGTGGGCCTCGCGGGCGGCGACCTCACGTTGCAGACACGCGGCGAGGAACTCCTCGTGGGTCCAGGACTCGGCCCGGGCCCGTTCGGCGAGCCGCTCGACGGCCTCACGCAGGGTCGGGGCCTTCAACGCCCGGGTCAAGAACGCGAGCTCGCCGGTCACGTCCCGGGTCCTGGTCGCGGCGCCCATCAGGCCACGTCCGTCAGGCCGAACGCGGCGTCATAGGCGCTCAGATCTCGTTGCTCGACCTCGTCGGTCGGCGCGGTCGCGGGCCGGTGGGCCACCGCTGTCGACAGTGCCAACGCCGCTTCGCGGTGGGCGGGGTCGGTGATGGTCTGCCAGCGCGCCCAGCAGCGCGGATGCGTCGCAACACCCCGGCTCCCGAGCTGGACGCTGACCTGCTCGAGGTCGGCGATGACCTCGACGAACCGGCCGACCGCGACCGGGTCCACCGAGTAGTCGTTGGAGCCCAGGCGCACGTAGTGATCGCGCGGCAACCGCACCCTCGTGCGCCAGCCCAGCTGCGGAGCCACGGGCGGCAAGGCGAGCATCGCCGCCCGGTCGGCCTCCCATCGCTGGTTCGGCCGGCAGCCAAGCGCCCGGTGCTGACGGGCGTTGGCCAGCTTCAGCCAGTCGACCAGCTGGGTGTTGAAGTCACCCGGGCCGGTGAACGTGCGCCCGGGCAGGAACGAGGTCTCCAGGTAGCCGTTCGCGCGCTCGACCAGGCCCTTGGACTCCGGGTCGCGTGGCCGACACTGGTGGACCCCGATCCCCAGGATCCCGCGGAACGCCTCGAACTCCTCGGTCAGCTTCGGCTTGCCGGCCCGCCAGGACCCGACCGCGGCCTCGTTGTCCCAGACCAGCTCCCTGGGGACCGCGCCCATGCGCTGCAACAG
>JAHIJU010000422.1 GCA_018898235.1 Actinomycetota bacterium
CGACGGGGCGACCGGACCGGTGCGTGAGACCGTCCACCACGGACTCGACTCCTGGGGGCCGCGCAACGACCCCCACCGTTCGATCGAGGTGCTCCAGGCGTCCTGCTGGCCGACGTCGTGGCCCAGCGCCCGGGCCGCGTCCCGCACGGCCGAGCGCGGCCGGTAGGAGATGACGTTGGCGACCTGCGCCGCATGCTCACGCCCGTGCTTCGCGTAGACGTACTGGATGACCTCCTCACGCCGGGCCGACTCGATGTCGATGTCGATGTCCGGCGGCCCGTCACGTTCGGGGGCCAGGAAGCGCTCGAACAGCAGCCCGTGCCGCACGGCGTCGACCGCGGTCACCCGCAGCGCGTAGCAGACCGCCGAGTTCGCGGCCGATCCCCGGCCCTGGGCGAAGATGCCGGCACGGCGGCAGAAGTCGACCAGGTCGTAGACCACGAGGAAGTAGCCCGGGAAGCCCAGACCCTCGATGACGCCCAGCTCGTGCTCGAGCTGGGCGTAGGCGCCGGGCACCCGTTCGGCGCCGGGCGGGCCGTAGAGCTCGGACGCGCCGCGGCGGACCAGCTCGCGCAGCCAGCTCGCCTCGGTGTGACCGGACGGGACCGGATACGGCGGCAGGCTCGGCGCGACGAGCGACAGGTCGAAGGCGCACTCGGCCCCCAACCTCGCCGCGGTGGCGACGGCCTGCGGGTGACGACGGTGCAGCTCGAGCATCTCGGCGGCCGAGCGCAGATGGGCGAACGGTGCACCGGGCAACCAGCCGTCCAGGTTCTCCAGGCTGGTGCGGGACCGCACGGCAGCCAACGCCTGGGCCAGGTCGATGTCCCGCGGGGTGGCCACGTGCACACCGCCGGTGGCCACCAGCGGCAGGTGGGCAGCGGCGGCGAGCTCGGCGAGTGCATCGGCCCGGTCGTCGTCGTAGGCGTCACCGACCACAGTGGTCTCGACCCCGACGTTGTCCGCCCCGAACAGTGCGACGAGCCGATCGAGCTCGACCCGGGCAGCCGCCGGGCCGTCGGGCGCCACACCCATGACACCCGACGGGTCACCGCCGGCAAGGGCCCGGCGCACGGCCCCCTTGCGGCACCCCGTGAGCACCAGCCAGTGCCCATCGGCCAGGGCTGCGAGCTCGGCGAGCCGGTAGTCCGCGGCCCCCTTGCGACCGGTGCGCAGATGACCTTCCGCGATGGCCCGGGACAGCCGCCGGTAGCCGTCGGGCCCGCGGGCGAGCACGAGCAGATGGGTGGAGCGCGGGTCGGGGACCCCGGTCGGTTCGTCGAGCACCGGCGGACCGGGCCGGGCCGGGTGCGGGCCGTGTCGTCGGGCGTCGGGGGCCGGCAGGTGCAGCTCGGCACCGAACACGGTGGGCAGTCCGACGGCGCGGGCGGCCTGGGCGAACCGCACCACGCCGTAGAGCCCGTCGTGATCGGTCACCGCGAGCGCGCTCAGCCCCAGCCTGGCCGCCTCGGCGGCGAGCTCCTCGGGCTGGCTCGCACCGTCGAGGAAGCTGAAGGCGGTGTGCGCGTGCAGCTCGGCGTACCGCGGCTCAGTCGTACTGCGCATCGCAGCACCACCCGTCCGTGCCGCCGACCAGGAGCAGCGCCCGGTCGTCGTCGAGCCGCACCTGCAGATGGGCCCGCACCCCCGGTCCGCCCGTCGCCCCGTACGTCCACCACCGGGAGGTGGTCAGCCACGGTCCGGCCCACCCGGTCACCAGGTGCCCGGGTGGCGGCGGGTCCTCGGTGCGCCGTCGAGGTTCCAGCAGCCGGGCCGGCGGGACGTTCATCCGTCCCCGCGCATCCACCAGGACCGGCTCGTCCGCCGGGCCGAGGAGGGTGATGGGCCAGGGCTCGACCGGGACGGTGGCCGGCGGGGGGTCGGGCAGCCGACCCGGCCACGGCAGGTCGACCTGCCGTTCGGGCGGCACGTGCTGCCCCCAGGGCTGCAGGTGGACCTGCTCGCGCACGTCACGACCGCCCTGGACCGCTGCGACGAGCACCTCGTCGGCACCCAGGATTCCCTGCACCCGTTCCAGGGCGCGCGCCGCTCGCACATCCGCGCCCGAGGCGGCTCCCCACAACCGTCCCTGCTCGGCACCGGCCGGTCCGACGTCCAGGGCAGTGAGCGCGAGCCGGACGAGGGTGACCGAGGGGCGTTCGTCCTCGGGCGAGGAGGTGCGTGCGGCGGCGGTGAGCCAGCCTTCGAGCTGCCAGCGCACCCGGTCGGTGACCCGGGCCGGGGTGAGGGCACCCCAGCCACCGGAGTCGGTGCGCCAAACCCGGACCAGCGCCGTGCCGTCGTCGGTGCGCGCAGCGATCTGCAACCGTCCGCAGGTGACGCGGCGTTCGGCGAGCATCGTGTGCAGCCGTTCGGCCAGCACCCGTCCGGCGAAGGCTGCGGCGTCGACCCGGTCGGCCGGTGGGTCGAGCTCGGTCTCGACCTCGAGATCGGGTTCGGGACGTCGACGCGCAGGTGGGCGGGCGGCTCGGCCGAGGGCCAGGGTGTGCGCCCAGGTGCCGGTTCTGCCGAACCTGGCGGACACGTCCGGTGCCGGGAGCGCCGCGAACGCCCCGAGGGTCCGCAACCCCAGCCGGTGCAGCAGGTCGACCAGCTCGGTGACCTCGTGCGCCTGGGCGTCGTCGGTCGCGGCGTGCACCAGCTCGCCGACGCCGTGCTCGGCCAGGAAACGTGCGGAGGCACCGGGCTCGACGACCGCACCGGTGCGGGCGGCCAGCACTGCGGCGAGCAGACCGTCGGCGGTGCCGACACCGCACTCATGACCGGTACGTTCTCCCACCGCCTCGACCAGGGCGATCGCCAACGCCTCCTCCGAGCCGTGGTACCGGCTGGCGCCCCCGGCCGGCAGCAGCAGGAGCCCCGGGCGTACCACCTCGACCCCGGCGACCACCTGTTCGGCCGCGGCCGCCACCGGTTCGAAAGCGACCTGGTCCCGCCCCTCGTCGGCGGTCAGCAGCACGAGCTGGGGGCAGCATCCCTGGGCGGCGCGGCGCCGCATCCCGCGCCGCACCCCGTGCGTCCTGGCCGTGGCCGAGGTGGCCACGACCCGCCGGCCGTCGTGGACCGCGGCCGGGCTGTGCGCGGGCACCCCGGCCACGACCATGGCGGCCACGACCGGCCAGTCCGGCACCCAGACGGCCGTGGTGCGTACCGGGCCGTTCATCCGACCAGTCGCAGACCAGGAGCCGCCGCCACCGGCCGTGGCCCGATCTGCGGTGCGGGGATGGGCAGCGGTACGTCCAGGCCGTGCGGGGCGCGGACCTGCACCCGGTCCCGACGGATGACGTGCAGCTCGCCATACCGCAGCCGCCCGTCACCGGCGCCGAGTCCGGACCAGCGGGTGCCGGTCACCTCCAGGACGGCCTGCGAACCGGGCCAGGTGGTCGTCGTGAGCAGGGCTGCCC
>JAHIJU010000423.1 GCA_018898235.1 Actinomycetota bacterium
CGGCGGAGCATCCGCCCACCAGCGCCAACACGGCACTGCTCACCACAGCGGCCGCAAGCATCCTCGTGCGCATCGATGGCTCCATCATCATCCGGTCGTCGGGGAGGCTCACCACCTCGAGCCGGGAGCCGGACCGAAACCTATACCTGGACGGCACCACCGGCCGACCACGTCCGGAGCTGCCGGACCGGGCTCGGACCCGTCCTGAGGCTACGGACGCGAGGTCGCGGGGGCACCGGCCGGAGGGTCGGGCTGCTGGCCCGTCCCGGTCGACGTGACGTCACCGCGGTCCGGTGCCAGCAGCCGGGACATCGTCTGGAACGCCGACGCCGGTTGTCGCAGGTCGACCGCCCGCGCGATGCGTTCGTGCAGGTCGATGTACGCGGCCCGGTCCTGCCCTCGACGCTGCCCCGCCCCCGCCTCGTCGCCGAGGTTGGTCCGGAAGGCACCGCTGAGCGCCTGGAACATCTCGTTGCCCGAGGCCTCCAGCAGGAGGGCATGGAAGTCCAGGTCGGCATCGGTGCGCCCCGCCTGGTCACCCTGCTCATCGCAGGTCCGCATGGTCCGCGCCAACGAGACCAGCGTCGCACGCTGCTCGTCGTCGCCCCTGACCGCGGCCAGGCCCGCGGCGAACGGCTCGATCGCCAGCCTCAGCTGGGTGAGGCTCTCGGTCTGAGCCGCCCGACCGGCACCGCTCAGCCGCCAGGCGATCACCTGCGGGTCGAGGACGTTCCAGACCCGGGTCGCCTGGACCGTCAACCCGGTCCGACGGCTCGACTCGACCATGCCCTTCGACTCGAGCACCCGCATCGCCTCGCGCGCGACCGTGCGGGAGATCTCGAACCTCTCCTGCAGCGCGGCCAGGGACAACCGGCTGCCCACCGGCTGCACTCCGGCCACGATCTCGCGTGCGATCACGTCGACGACCGCCGAATGGCGCGTCTCCGCTCGCATGTGCGACTCCCCCGCCCCCTGGATGCCGTCCGGACGCCCGCTGGATGCCCGCCCGGACGTCCGCAGGATACCCGCGGCGGCTCCGCTCGCCTGGGTCGATCGGCGTGCCGACCAGGCGTGATCTGCGTCGGGCGTGGACACTTCGCCGCGGGCAGGGCCGTTTGGTCCCATCCATCGACCGAGGACGAGGAGTCCGCCATGAAGATCAGTGCCCGCAACGTGCTCGAGGGGTCCGTCGGCTCAGTCGTCGACGGAGCCGTCAACTCCGAGGTCCACGTGACCCTGCCGACCGGTGAGACCGTCGTGGCCAGCATCACCCGCGGCTCCGTCGACAGGCTCGGGCTGGTCCCCGGCGCCCCGGTCGTGGCGATCGTCAAGGCGCCGCTGGTGATGCTGCTGGCCCCCGACACCGGGTACCGGTTCAGCGCCCGCAACCAGCTGCCCGGCACCGTGTCGGCTGTTGAGGAGGGCGCCGTCAACGCGGTGGTCACCGTCGCGCTGAACGGTGGAGGGTCGCTCACCAGCGTGGTCACCAGCTCCGCGGTCGCCGAGCTGGGGCTGCGGGCCGGCTCCCCGGTCATCGCCCTGTTCAAGGCGAGCTCCGCGATGCTCGCCGTCGCCTCCTGATCGGCCGCGCCGACGCGCGGCGCCACGGTCGGCGGGCCGGTCGTGCTCCCGTCTCGGCGGGCCATGGCCGGCCCGCCGAGACGGCAGGGCCGGGCGCGCCGCGTACGACGCGCCCGGCCGACCGTCACCCCTGACGGGCGACGAACCCGAGCAGCACCTCGTTCACCTCGGCCGCGTGGGTCCACAGCAGACCGTGCGGGGCCCCCTCGACCTCGACGTACGTCGCCTCCGGGAACGCGGCGTGGAACGGGCGGCCGCTGGCGTCGATCGGCAGGATGTTGTCCTTGGTGCCGTGCAGGATCAGTGTGGGCTTGCCCGCCGCACGCACCGCGGCGACGTCCGCCCGGAAGTCCTCGACCCATGTGGGGACCACGGCGTAGGCCGCGACCGGCGCCGAGCCGATGGCCGTCACCCAGCTGGCGTCGACGACCTGCTGGCTGATCCGCGTGCCCAGGTTCTCCGCCAGGTTGTAGAAGTCCTTGTAGAACTGCTCGAACCAGGCGTACCGGTCCGCCGTGGCGGCCGCGAGGATGCCGTCGAACACGGACCGCGGCACACCCGTCGGGTTGTCGTCGGTCTGGAGGAGGAACGGCTCGAGCGAGGCGAGGAACGCCAGCTTGGCGACGCGGTCGTGGCCGTAGCGCGCGACGTACCGGGCCA
>JAHIJU010000424.1 GCA_018898235.1 Actinomycetota bacterium
AGTACGAGACCGGCGGGGGCCGGTGACCACCGTGGACGAGGAGAACGCCTTCGAGGCGATCGTCATCGGGGGAGGGCTCGCGGGGTTGTCGGCCGCGTACCGCCTCGCGCAGGCCGGTCGCAGCGTGCTCGTCGTCGAACGCGGGTCGAGCTGCGGGGCCAAGACCTTCACCGGCGGTCGCCTCTACACCTACTCGCTGCGTGAGCTGCTCGGCGAGGCGTGGCGCGACGCGCCGCTGCAGCGTGAGATCGACCGTGAGGTCATCTCGATGCTCACCGACACCGAGGCCATGAACGTCGACACGACGTTCGCCGACCCCGGCGGCCGGTCGTTCTCGGTGCTGTCCACCCCGCTCGTGGAGTGGCTGGCCGCACGCTGTGAGGAGGCCGGGGCCGAGATCATCCCGGGAGCCACGGTGACCGGTCTGGCGATCCGCGACGGCGTCGTGTGCGGTGTGCGCCTGGGCGACGAGGAGCTCACCAGCGCACTGGTGATCGACGCCGAGGGCATCAACCCCCTGGTGTTCGAGCGTGCCGGGCTGGTGCGCCGGCTGGCGCGTGAGGACGTGGCGGTCGGGGTCAAGTACCTGTTCACGCTGTCCGAGCAGGAGATCGACCGCCGGTTCACCACGGGTGATCGCCGCGGGACGGCGATGCTCGGCATGGGCGCGGTCACCAAGGGGCTGTTCGGCGGGCTGTTCCTCTACACGAACATCGACACGATCTCGCTCGGCCTGGTGCTCGACTCCGACTCCTGGCGCGAGCACGGCCACTCGATCGTCGAGACCGCCGAGGACCTGCGTCAGCACCCGGCCATCGGCCGGTACGTGGAGGGCGCCGAGCTCGTCGAGTACGGCGCCCACCTGGTCTACGAGGGCTCGGTGGACACCGTGCCGCAGCTGTTCGGTGACGGCTGGCTGATCGCCGGTGACGCCGCCGGGTTCTGCATCAACCGGGGCTTCACCATCCGGGGCATGGACTATGCCATCGCCAGCGGGATCGCCGCCGGTGAGACGGCCGCGGTCGCGCTGGCCGCCGGCGATGTGAGCGCCGCCCGGCTGTCGGGCTACCGGAGCCGGCTGGAGACCGGCGTGCTCGCCGACATGGCCACGGTGCGGGGTGCCCACGCCTGGATGTCGCACACGCCCGACCTGTTCACCACCTACCCGGCCCTGGCGGTCGGTCTCATGCGGGACATGTTCACCGTCGACGGCGGACCGCTCGTCCCGGTGCGCACGACGCTCGGCGCGGCCGGCAAACAGGTGCCCAGGAAGCTGTCCACGGTGCTCAACCTGATGAAGGGGGTGCGATCGCTATGAGGCGCATGAAGATCGACGAGCTGCTGTCGGCCACGACGTTCGAGACCGACGAGCACTCGCCGCACATCGTCATCGACCCGCAGGCGTGCCGGACCTGCCCCTCGGGGCGGGCCTGCGAGTTCTCCTGCCCGGCGAAGCGGTACCTGTGGGACGACGTCAACGACGTCATGACGTTCGACCACGTCGGCTGCCTGGAGTGCGGCAACTGCCGGCTGGTCTGCGACCGGCTGTTCGAGGGGGCCGAGGGCTACTCCTGGAACTACCCCGAGAACGGCTCCGGAGTCAGCTACCGGTTCGGCTGATCCGCCCCCCGACCACCCATCCCGCGCCACCTGACCTGCAAGGAGGTCCGTCGTGACGATCTCCACCGCCGTGGACCCCCGCCGGGTCGCGGAGTACCGGCGTGCCGGGTTGTGGGGCGATGCCTCGCTGCACGACTACTGGCACCTGTCGGTGCTCCAGTCACCCGACCGGGAGGCCGTGGTCGACTCCCGTGGCACCCGCTGGACCTACCGGCAGGTGGACGACGTGGCCAGCCGGCTCGCCGGTCACCTGGCCGAGGCCGGGGTGCGTCGCGGCGACGTCGTGTCGATCCAGCTGCCGAACTGGGCGCAGTTCCTGGCTCTCGACGTGGCGTGCCTGCGGCTGGGGGCCGTGGTCAACCCCGTGCTGCCCTCGCACCGGTACACCGAGCTGCGGTACCGGCTCGAGCGGTGCGGCAGCACGGCGTTGGTGATGCCCACCCAGTTCCGGTCGATGGACTACCGGGACCTGGCCGGCCGGCTGGCCGACGAGGTGACGACGTTGCGCACGGTCCTCATGGTCGAGAACCGTGTGGCCGACGGCCGGTTCAGCTCCTTCGAGCAGGCGGCCCGGCACGACCCGCTGCCGGAGCAGGACTGGGCGCCCGGCCGCGGCACCGACGTGGCGGCGGTGCTGTTCACCTCCGGCAGCGAGGCCCGGCCCAAGGGGGTGCTGCTCACCCACGACAACGTGCTCGCAGGTGAGCGGGCGTTCGCCTACGAGCTGGGGATCGGCTACCCCGACCGGATGTTCATGCCGGCGCCGTTGGCGCACGCGACCGGCTACCTGCACGGCATGACCATGCCGTTCATGGTCGGTGCGACCTCGGTGCTGCTCGACACCTTCACCGGCGCCGGTGCACTGGCCATGCTCAACGCCGAACGCTGCACCGCCGGGATGGGGGCGACCAGCATCATCGCCGAGCTGTTCGACGCGTGCGACGCCGGCGGTGGGCTGCACCCGGACCTGCGCCTGCTGTGCTGCGGCGGGGCGCCGGTGCCGCGCCGGCTGCTGGAACGGGCACGGACGTTCGGCATCCGGGTGCACTCGGTGTACGGCTCGACCGAGAGCGCCCCGCACACCATGACCCGCGCCGACGACCCGGACTCCCGGGTGCTGGCGACCGACGGGCGAGCCGTCCCGGGCACCCAGGTCAAGATCGTCGACCCCGTCACCCGCCGCAGGTTGCCGGCCGGGGTCGAGGGCGAGGAGGCCTCGCGCGGGCCCGCGGTGTTCGCCGGCTACCTGGGCGAACCCGAGCTGACCTCCGCGGCGCTGGACGCCGACGGCTGGTACTACTCGGGCGATCTGGCGGTGGCCGACGAGGACGGGTACCTGCGGATCACCGGGCGGATCAAGGACACCATCGTCCGCGGCGGGGAGAACATCAGCGCCACCGAGGTCGAGG
>JAHIJU010000425.1 GCA_018898235.1 Actinomycetota bacterium
ACGAGGTGACGTTGACCAGCATCAGGAACGGGCCGAGCGGGTGCGCGCGCAGCGCCGCGAGCACGCCCGGGTCCTCGGTACCCAGCACCCGGACCGCCGTCGCGGCGTGCAGCTGGGGCAGGGCCGCCCGCACCCGGGCCAGCCTCTGCAGACCTTCGAAGACCCGGCACTCGACGGTTCCGTCGACGTGCCTGAGGGCCGCGGCCGCGCGGTCCAGCCGCGGACGGTGCGCCCACCGGTTGTCACCGGCGTGCCCCGGTTCGGCGGCCCACCCCGTGTCGTTGGGCTGGGCCAGCTCGTCGCCGGACCAGATCACCGGGATGCCACCCCAGCCGAACGCCACGGCATGGGCGAGCAGCAGTCGGTCGGTGGCGGCTGCGACAGCCCGCTCGTCGCCGGCCGCCCGAGCCTGGTCGAGTCCCACCAGGCTCGCCGCCGTGCCACTGATCCGCCGGTCGCCGGTCGCCGGGTTCTCCTGGAACACCAGGCCGCGCGCCGTCGAGCCCGGGAACGCCCCCGCGTACCAGTCCGACAGGAACGCCCGGTGCGCGAACCCCGACAGGCCGACGGCGGCCGCATCCTCGTCGTCGATCGCCCATCCGATGTCGTCGTGGCAGCGCACGTACGTGATCCACGCCGTGGTCGACGGGGTCGCCGGCAGGTTCGCCAACGCGTGCTCGGCCAGCCGCACGTCCTGGGCCGCGAGCATCGACCAGACCTGGACCATCAGGCTGTTGTGGTAGGCCAGATCGCTGACCTTGCCGTTGTGGGCGCCGGTCCCGAGGTAGTGCACCAGCTCGCGCGGCGCGACGATCGCCTCGGCCTTGAAGACCACCGCCGGGCAGGCGATCCTGGTCAGCGCCCGCAGTGCCTGGGTGATCGCGTGCACCTGCGGCTCGTTCTGGCACATCGTGCCCAGACGCTTCCAGAGGAACGCGATGGCATCCAGCCGGAACACCTCGACGCCCTGGTTCGCCAGGTCCAGCACCAGGTCGGCGTACTCGGCGAACACCTGAGGGTTCGACCAGTTCAGGTCCCACTGCCAGGAGTTGAACGTGGTCCACACCCAACCGGCGAGCTCGTCGTCCCACGTGAAGTTGCCGGGTGCGAAGTCGGGGAACACCTCCGGCACGGTCTGCTCGTAGCGGTCCGGCTCCGTGCGGTCGTCGAACACGTGGAAGAACGCGCGGTGGCCCAGGTCCCCGGCACGGGCCGCCGCAGCCCACGCGTGCTCCCGCGCGACGTGGTTGAGCACCAGGTCGAGCACCAGAGCGATGCCGTTCGCCCGCAGCGTGCGTGCCAGCGCGCGCAGATCGCCCATCGTGCCCAGGTCCGGGCGCACCCTGCGATAGTCGGCGACGGCATAGCCCCCGTCGTTGTCCCCCTCCCGCGGTGCGAGCAGCGGCATGAGGTGCAGGTACGTCACCCCGAGCTCGCGCAGGTAGCCGACCTGCTCGGCCACACCGCGCAGGTCGCCGGCGAACCGGTCGGCGTAGGCCGCGTAGCCCACCATCGTCGGTGACTGGAACCACTGCGGGTCGAGCGTGCGCACCAGGTCGAGGTGCGCGAGCTCGGGGTCACGGTCGACGAAGGCCGCCGCCGCCGCGCCGACCAGCCGGACCAGCAGCTGCTCCCCCGCGTCCCCGGGGTACACCTCTCGCACGCCCGCGGCCAGATCCGGCCACCAGCGCTCGAGCCGTGCGAGGAACAGCTCGCGGCGCATCGGCCCGACGGCGGTCAGGGGCGCCTCGACCACAGCCAGGACGAGGGACGGCGGACGTTCGGGCACCGGAACAGTCAACCGCCCTCCGGGGCCG
Organism: Actinomycetota bacterium; assembly: GCA_018898235.1. GTDB lineage: Bacteria > Actinomycetota > Actinomycetes > Actinomycetales > Cellulomonadaceae > Cellulomonas. The sequence goes on from JAHIJU010000425.1 coordinate 1,818, forward strand.
CTGTCAGCCCGGGACCACCAACCGCCGGCACCTGCGTGCCGTGCCGCGGCCCCTCAGCAGCCGCCCCGGTACTCGTCCGGCATCGTGGGGTACACCTGCTGGCGGTAGGACGCGGCGATCTGCTGCGCGACGGCGTCCGAGGCGCCCAGGGCGCGCGCCACCGTCGCGTCCCAGCCCATCGCGGCGCACTCGGTCGCGGCCTCCGCGCGCTCGCCGCCGACGTGCACCGCCTCGTGCGCCAGCACGTGCAGCGCGATCACCTCCTCGATCGTCGGGTGCTCCTTGTCCGACGTGATCCAGGCCCACAACGCGTCGCAGGTGTCGGCGCGCAGCCGGGCGACGTCCGGACTGTCCCACTGCACGGATCCGGCGTTGCCCGACGGGTCGAACATGTCGCTGGTCCGCCGCGCGCATCGGGCCACGGCTCCGGGACGTCCCGAGACCATGACGGTCACCGAGGTCGCCAGCTGCTGGGTGACCCGGTGCTCCGCCTCGACCAGTCCGGCCACCGCTGCGAGCACCGTCCACCAGACCAGCGCAGCCACCCCGAGGCCCCAGGAGGAGGCCCGCCCCCGGACCAGGCGCACGCCCGCGCGAATCGCGAGCAGGACGAGGGCAGCAGCGACGAACGTGAGCACACCGAGGTCGAGCTCCACGCAGGACCTCCTTCGGCTCGGTCATCGTGCTCATCGACCTGCCGGGCGCAGGTTCGAGGTGTCGCGGAGCCCGCACCCCGCCCGCCTCCGATCGGGCGCTCCGGCGACCCCTCCGTGCAGAACCCGCAGGGCCCGCGGAGGTCTGCCGATAGGTCGGCATCACCCCGCAGGACGACACCGACGTCACCTCCAGCGAAGGAGAACCCGCCATGAGCCAGCCGTGCACCGGCGCGTGCCCCCTGAGCGAGACGCTCATCGCCGAGGTCTCGCGACTCACCGGCGTGAACGAGGACGTCGTCCGCATCGCCCGCGGGCTGCCGGTGCACCATCAGGAGGGCGCAGCCCTGCGGCGCGTCGTCATCGAGGTCCCGCACGGCGGCGACGCCGGCTACGAACGGGCCGCGTTCCTCGACTCGGTCAACCGCGGCGAGGCGCCCGTCTCGGCGACCGCCCTGCAGGGCGAGGACGGTGAGCTCGAGCCCCTCGACGCCCGGCGCATCCGCGAGGTGTGGGGCCGGTACTCCGAGGCGACCGTCGTGTACGCGGACCTCGGCGTCACCGCGGGCATGCAGGCCGCGGTCGACGACGCCCGGCTGTCCGGCCGCGACGTCGAGATCAGGCACCTCGGCGTGCCCTGGGCGCCATCGCCCCGCAGACGCGCGACGGCCCGCGTCGCCGTCCTGGGGCGTTGATCCCAGGACGACGCGCGGGCCGCGCGGGCAGGACTCAGGAACGACGCGGGTGCGGCCCGTCCTCGTCACCGATCTTGTGCACGAGCACCGTGTTGGTCGACCCGATGACACCCACCGGCGTCCCGGCCACGACCACGACGTAGTCACCGATCTCGGCGAGCTTGTTGGCCCGCAGGGTCAGGTCGACCAGGCGCACCATGTCGTCCGTGTTGCCGACCTGGGGAACCAGGTGCGTCTGGACGCCCCATGACAGCGACAGCACGTTGCGCGTGCTCTCGACCGGCGTGAAGGCCAGCAGCGGGATCTCGGGGCGCAGCCGCGACATGCGACGCGGCGAGTCACCGGACTGGGTGAACGTCACGAGGTACTTCACGCCGAGGTTCGTGCCGATCTCGACGGCGGCACGGGTCACGGCGCCGCCACGCGTCGAGGGGGTCGACTTGAGCGGCGCGATCCGATCGCGGCCCAGGTCCTCGGTCACCTCGATGATGCGGGCCATCGTGCGGACCGCCTCGATCGGGAAGTCGCCGACGCTCGTCTCACCGGAGAGCATGACCGCGTCCGCGCCGTCGAGCACCGCGTTCGCGCAGTCCGAGGCCTCGGCCCGGGTCGGGCGCGGGCTCGTGATCATGGACTCGAGCACCTGCGTGGCGACGATGACCGGCTTGGCGTTGCGCCGCGCGATCTCGACCGCCTTCTTCTGGACCAGCGGCACCTGCTCGAGAGGAAGCTCGACGCCCAGGTCGCCGCGGGCGACCATGATGCCGTCGAACGCCCGGACGATCTCGACCAGGTTGTCGACGGCCTGCGGCTTCTCGATCTTG
>JAHIJU010000426.1 GCA_018898235.1 Actinomycetota bacterium
ATCTCGAAGGGCGGCAGCAGCACATCGGCGAGCTCACGGGGGCCGACGGCGACCGGGGCGTGGTTGCGCCCGGCACGGGAACCGGAGTACCCGACGAAGTGCTTGAGCGTGGCGTGCACCCCGGCCGACTGCAGCCCACGCACGAACGCCGTGCCGACGGTACCGACCAGGTACGGGTCCTCCCCGATGCACTCGTCGACCCGACCCCAGCGCGGGTCGCGGATCACGTCGAGCACGGGCGCCAGGCCCTGGTGCGCACCGAGGGTGCGCATTGACTCGCCGATCAGCGCGCTCATCTCCGCGACCAGCGCGGGGTCGAACGTCGACCCCCACGCGAGCGGGGTCGGGAAGGTCGCGGCCTGCCAGGCGGCCAGACCGGTGAGGCACTCCTCGTGCACGAGCGCCGGGATGCCGAGCCGCGTCTGGGTGCGCAACCGGCGCTGCTCGGCCCAGAGCCACGCGGCACGGTCGACCGGGTCCACCGGCCGCGTGCCGTACACCCGGGTGAGGTGACCGAGCCCGTGGACGGTGGCCTCCTCGTAGCGGCCGGAGGTCGCCATCTCGCCCTGCATCGGCGCGACGACCTCACCGCCCTGGTCGACCCAGAACCCGACGAGCTGGGCGAGCTTCTCCTCCAGCGTCATCCGGGCGTGCAGTGCGCGCACCCGGTCGGACACCTGGGGCATGGCTGGTACGGCGGTCACAGACCTGTCTCCTTCGAACGGGACAGCATGAGGCGGTCAGGTGCCGCGCCGATCCGGCGCGGCACCTGGGGACGACCCGCGATCAGCCCTTGACGGCTCCGGTCAGCCCGCCGACGATGCGTCGTTCGAACAGGCTGAAGAACACGAGGGCGGGGATCATGGACAGCGAGGTGAAGGCGAGCACCTTGGCGGTGTCGACCGAGTACTGCGACGCGAACGCCTGCACACCGAGCGGCAGGGTGAACGAGCCCTCGTTGTTGAGGATGAACAGCGGCAGCAGGTAGCTGTTCCAGCTCGCGATGAACGCGAGGATGCCGACGGTGATGACGCCGGGCACCGACAACGGCAGCACCATCCGCCAGAAGAAGCCGAGCCGGCTGCAGCCGTCGATGGACGCCGCCTCCTCGATCTCGTCGGGGATGGCCCGCAGGAACGGCACGAGGATGATGACCGTGGTCGGCAGCGCGAACGCGATCTGCGGCAGGATCACGCCGGCCAGGCTGTTCATCAGCCCGAGCGCCTTGACCATGAGGTAGAGCGGCGTGATCGCGACCGTCATCGGGAACATCAGCCCGGCGGCGAACAGCGAGTACATCGCGCCGCGGCCACTGAACCGGTACCGGGCCAGCACATAGCTGGCACCCAGCCCGAGCGCCACCACACCGGCCGTCGTGACCAGCGCCGCGAACGCGGAGTTGCCCACCTCCTGCCAGAACGTGGAGCCGGAGAGGACGTCGGCGTAGTTGCCCAGGTTCCACGGGTTCGGCAGACCGGACGGGTCCGTCGTGATCTGCGAGTTCGTCCGGAAGCCGCCCAGGATGATGTAGACGACCGGCGCGAGCATGACCGCGACCAGCACGAGGGCCAGGAAGTAGACGACGGGGCTGCCCCAGGTGCGCCCACCGGAGGCCCGCTGCACGCGGGCACGGGCCTTGGTGCCCGATGTCATGGTGCTCATTTGGCGCTCCCGGTCAACGCACCGTCGGTGTCACGGCGCAGGACGAAGCGCTGGTAGACCAGCGCGATGGCGAGCGAGATGAGGAACAGGACGACCGCGACCGCGTTGCCGTAGCCGTAGTTCCCCGCGTTGCGGCCGTTGGTCACCATGTAGGTGGCCATCGTCGAGGTGCCGGCGGTCGAGGAGACGTACTGGCCCCAGATGATGTAGACGAGGTCGAACAGCTGCAGCGAGCCGATGATCGACAGGAACGCCCAGATGCGGACCGTCGGGCCGAGCAACGGCAGCGTGATCCGCCGCTGGACCTGCCAGTAGGACGCGCCGTCGATGGCGGCAGCCTCGGACAGCTCCTCGGGGATGCCCTGCAGCCCGGCGAGGAACAGGATCACGGCGAACCCGACGTACTTCCAGGTGATGATGAGCATGAGCGACCACATCGCGATGCTCGGGTCGGACAGCCAGTCCTGGGTGAGGCCACTCAGCCCCCAGTCGCGCAGCAGGGCGTTGACCGCACCGTTGCTGGCGAGCATGAGGCTCCACCCGGTGCCGACGATGACCTCGGAGATCACGTACGGCACGAAGATGAGCACCCGGATCAGCGACTGGCCGCGCATCTTGCGGTTGAGCAGCAGGGCCAGGGCGATGGCGACCGGCCCCTGCATCACCAGGGAGAGCACCAGGATGATCCCGTTGTGCGCGAGCGCCTCGTGGAAGCTCGGGTCCTGCAGGATCGTCACGTAGTTGCGCAGCCCGACGAAGTCCGTCGGCCGGCCGTAGCCCTTCCAGCGGAAGAAGCCGTAGTAGGCCGCCATCACCACCGGGAAGATGACGAAGGCGACGAAGACGAGGATGGCGGGTCCGGAGAGGGCTGCGATCTCGAGCCGCGCCCGCCAGCCGATGCCACGGCGGCGGGGCGACCCGGCCGGGGGCAGCGCAGCGGATGCGCTGCCCCCAGCCGGCATGAGACGCGCAGACGAGCTCCCGGACGGGTGCCCGTGTGCGGTGTCGCTCATGGGTGTTCGTTACCCCTTGGCCGCAGCGGCGTTGGCTGCCTTGACGATGCCGGCGGCATCGCCCTTGCCCGCCAGCAGGTCGACGACGGCCAGGTTGAGCGCGTTGCCGACGTTCTGCCCGTAGACCGTGTCGAGCCACTGCGAGACGTACGGCGCGTTGTTGTAGGCCTTCAGGACGGCCTGCAGGTAGGGCTCGGTGACGGCCTTCTGCGCCTCGGTGTTGACGACCGGAGCCTTGTACGCCTTGTAGTAGTTGGTCTGGATCTCGGTGGTCGCGAGGTAGTTGAGGAACTCGGTGCAGGCCGCCTTGGGCGCCTTGGCCGAGCAGGAGTAGCCGTCGACACCGGCCATCATCGCGGCCGGGTCACCCGCGCCACCGCTCACGGCGGGGAAGGGGAACCAGTCGAGGTCGGCCAGCGGCTTGGCGTCCGGCGTCAGGGACGCGATCACGCCCGGGTCCCAGGCACCCATGAGCTCCATGG
>JAHIJU010000427.1 GCA_018898235.1 Actinomycetota bacterium
ACCGCAAAGCGGGAAGTCTCCCGACTCTTCACCGACTCCTACGCGGCGCTTTTCAACCCCCAGACCGATCCTTTGCGCCTCTCGCGTGCGGTGCAGATCACCGCGCGGGTCGATGCCATTCTTGATGACATCGAGCGCGAGTCAGACGGTATCCGCTCAGGAATCGCGGTCCACGGACGCCGCGTGATCGCCCACCTAATGATGAAGCGTATGGGTCAAGCATTCCTAACAAGCCCCGAGAGCGACGTGCCCGCTGCGATGAGCGACCTTGAAGCCCGCATATCGAGCATGGTGGATGCCCTCGAGTCCGTCTTCCCGGCGAACGCTTATCCTGGGAACGTATTCAAAAACAACGCCAGAGTCGCGGAACTCGTCCGTGATGCCGACCTTCCCTGAGGGCCGTCGTGGCGGACGTGCCCCCAGGTGAGTTCATGCGAAGGCACCCGACGCTGCCCAGCTTCGCGGCCAACTGCAGCGCGAACCTGAGACTCGAATCCGACGACGGTGCCCGTTGACACCGTCAACATAGCCACCCGATCTACCCCATCAGGATCGGTGACGTCCCGTGCGCTCCCGCGGGTCAGCGCCGTGCACGTCCCGGTCCCAGCCACTCCGGCCAGGTTCGATTCCCGCCACTTCCACTTTCCTGAGCTGCGGAAACGCAGGCCAGGTGACACGGCCGTCGTCCACTCGCCATGGACGGCGGCCTTCGTGCGTTCTGGCTCGGTTCCCAGCGGCCGGTCGGCGCACGCGAGTACCCGGCTACCGCCCCTCACGGTGCAGCGTGGCCTGCCACTGCGCGAAGAAGGCGCGCAAAGCAGGGGCCTCCTCGTCGCGGATCGGCAGGTCCACGTCCCGGAACCTGCTCAGCATCCCCATCATGTCGGCGAGAACGCTGTCGTCCATGCCGCTGTCGATTCGCCGTGCCCACTCGACGAGCGTGTCCTTGTCATAGCGGGCGGTGAGGTGGAGAACGTCGACGAAGTCCCTCGGCGCCGCCCTGTCGAACAGCGCCAGGAGCTTGCGCCCCGCGAGCTCCTCGGGATTGTAGGAAGGGCCGAGCAACGTCACGATCGGCGGCCCGATGGGCGGGCTGTCAATCGCGAGGTCGACCAGCACGGTGACGTCGCCGTGAACCTCGAGCCGGCAGAATGTCGGGCTGTCCTTGATCCGGGTGACCTTCCACCCGCGTGCGCGAGCCGCGGCCGCGAAGGCGTCGCGCGCCTTGGGTACGCCGCCGATGCGGGCAGTGAACAGGTCCAGGTCCTGGGTAGGTCGGTCCGAGAGGTCCTGCGCGACCAACGCGGCACCACCGGCCAGGAGGAATCCGTCAGCGGCAGTCAGTGCGAAGAAGACCAACGCAACCTCGCGCTGGAACGGGGTGAGCGCGCCGCCGGTCGGCACTACGCCACGACCGGTACGACGTCGTCGATCAAGGGCGTCCAGGCGCCACGCACCGCCCGGGGGAGGACCAGGTCGTTCCACAGATCCACGAGCAGCGCCCCGTCGACGTAGGCAGTGACGTCCTCCTGAGTGCCCTCGGTCAGGACCAGCTCATAGACCCGTGCGCGGTCCGACCGGTCGGCCAGACGGAACACACGCCCCGGCTGAGACCAGTTGAGGTGCACCGGAAGCTCGGTCGTCGCGAACGCGCGTTCCGGCGCGAGGCGGGGGAGGTTCACCGGGACCATCGTCGTGCGCCCCCGGCCCAGATCGCGCGGGACGAACTCGACGGCGTCGGCCAGTGTGAGGCGGCGGCCCGCTGCGGCCACGATTCGCTCGACGGTGTCCAGTCGAGGCGACTTGCTGCCGTGCTCGTAGGCGGACAGAGCGGTCCGTGAGGTCCCTGATGCTCTCGCGAGCTCGTCCTGGGTCATCCCGGCGTCCTCGCGGAGCTTTCCGAGCAGGTTGACGGCCATGGTCACTTCCCGTGTCAGCCCGGTATGTATCTGATCAGATACGTTACTCCGACCGACGCTTCGAGCACAACGGGCCCACGGCCACGTTCCATGGCCCGTCCGACGCGAGCGCAGGACCGTGTCCCTCGCAGAACCGTTCGTCGACAGTGTGAACGAACGGTGCCAGTCGAGCGTCCTCGTCGTCCGCGTTGTTGCAGGTCGACGCATCGCGCTCCGCGGCTCGCAGCGATGTCGATTTCCGCCACGTCCACCGTCCTGAGCTGCAGGAACGCGGGTCAGGCGACAGCAGGGCCGTCGTCCACTCGCCGTGGACGGCGGCCTTCCCATGTCCGGGCGGATCCGGCGTGGCGGCGCGCCCGCTCGCGGCACCAGCCACTCGAACCTGCCGCGATCCGGGCGGCAGCGCCCGTCCGGATCGCGGCAGGTGGGCCGGCGGTATGCGTCGATGACCGCTGACGTCGTGGACCTCCACGAGAGGTTCGGCCTCTTCTCCACCTTCTGGTCGCCCACACTGGTGGCGCGTCTCAACGACCACGAGGTCACGCTGGTCAGGGTCAAGGGTGGGTTCGTGTGGCGCACCCACGAGGACACCGACGAGCTCTTCCTCGTGTTCGAGGGCCGGCTCACCATCCAGCTTCGGGACCGATACGTGATCCTTGGGTCAGGCCAGCTCTTCGTCGTCCCTCGCGGAGTGGAGCACTGCCCGAGGGCCGACGAGGAGGTGAAGGCCCTCCTGCTCGAACCCGCGGGAGTGGTCACCACGGGCGACGTCGGTGGAGACCTCACTGCCGCGGTCGAAGCCATCTGACCGCGCTCAGGCTGTTGGCGCGAAGCGCGTGACCATCAGCGAACCGAGCCGGCGGCCGCTCCGGAGACTCTCCTCCGGTTCGGTGGACCGGGACGGGCACAGCAAGCCCAAGGTGCCCGGCTGCACTCGACGTCGGCCTGGCGTATTGCCGCGTCGTTGCGCCGACGGTGGCACCGCTCGGATCTGCCGCAGTTGGCACGCAACGGGCCGCGGGAAGATCCGTTCAGGCGACTGGTGGCGGGCCGGCGACCAGGTGGAGCGCCTCGTCGTACCCGCCGCCGAACTCGATGCGGGTGATGTTCTCGGGGTCGAAGGTGCTCGCCCGGCGTTCCCAGTCGGCGCTCGGGCCGACCTTGAGGAGTCGCAGCTTCGTGGCGTCGACCGACTGCACGGCGCCGATCCAGCACGCGTCCGGTCTGTCGAACTCGTCGTGCACCGTCACCAGGGGTGCCGCGGCGCCCGCCGCTTCGAGTGCGCCGACGACATCGTCGAGCACGACGTCCGGGACCGTCGGCGGCCAGAGACCGCGCGCCTTGAGAGCCTTGATCTCGAAGCAGTCCGGCTCGGGCTCGATCGAGACCGCCTGGACGTCCTTGAGCCGTGCGAACTGCCAACCGTCGAACATGATGTCGGTCCGACAGCGACTGCATCGCCAGCCACTTCGTGCCCACGCCGACGACGAACCCGTCCAGCGCGTCCGCCTTGGGGATCCAGCGTCGGACGCGGACGAGCAGCTGGTGCTCCTGTGCGAACTGCAGCCGCGCAAGCACCGCCTACTTGTCGATGGGCGACTTCTTCGGCTTCGTGGGCATGAACACGATGGTGCCAGGTGGCGCGCCGTGACCGAGTGCTCTGGGACCCGTGACTGTCGGGGGTGGGCCGCACGTGACGCGACGGACCTGGCATCATCGCGACGTGCGCAACGCTCGACGTCCTGACGTGCTCTGGCTCTGGCGATCGCGGCCATTCGACCTGGCGTGCGGGATGTCGGCGGAGGCCGCCGCGGACGTGCTGCGGACTGCGGCTGCGCCCGCCGGACGGGCCACGCTCGGGAAGGCGTTCGCCCTCTCCCGCGAGCCATTCGTGGTGGCCCAGGTGCGACAGGACACTGTGCGTGTCACCGGGCGCACCGGCTCTCAACGCAACTCCGCCCGCAGCACCCTGAGAGCCGTGCTCGTCCCGACTGGCCCGGACTCGTGCCGGCTGGCCGGGAGCTTCCGGACCCCGTCCGCGGTAGGGGTGCTCACGGTCCTGTTCTACGTGCTCGCACTGCTGTGGACGCTCGTGGTGACAGTCTCCGAGCTGCTGCGAGGCGGTCTCGACGCGACGCCGCTCCTCGGCGTGGGGCTGCTCACCCTTGGCGTGACCCGCGTCGCCGTGCAGACGGTGATCGCGCGCGCGGAGGAGGGCATCGCCTGCCGTTGGCTCGCTGAACGGCTGGCGATGGAGCCGGGCGACGTCCCTCCAGTGAGCACGAGAGCCCATCCGCGCCGGCCGACGGGGTGGTCCTCATCGACGTGAGCCTCGCCGAGACGCTGCGGGGACTGTCCATCGTGCCGCTGGCGCTGTCGATCGGGAGCCTTCGCAACCACAGCGGTTGGAACGTCGAGCTGAACGCCAGCGTCTCCGCACTGAGGGGGATGCGTGCCCGCGGAGTCCTCGTCCTCCTTACGGCGCTCATGCTCGGCACCGGCAGTGTGCTCAAGGCCGCGCACGTCGGCGCCGGCCGGTGGGTCCTCCTCGTTCTCGCGACGGTGTGCGCCGTGGCGTTTGGGTTCTACCGCCCGAGGGTCGTCGAGCAGGCGAGTGCCACTGGCCATGCGGAGGCAGTGCGACACCTCGAACCGAGGTCGCGCGGCACCTGGTTCCTGCTGTTCACGGGATCGATCGTGCTCGCAGCGTGGGCGGCCGTGCCGTGGTGGTGAGACCGGCACGCCTCATCAGATCTCAGGTGCCGCACGTTGGCCCTCCGGCGCCAGCCGTGTCTCCACGAAGGACGGTCAGTGAACGCTCGTCACGTACGCCCGGTGAGTGAGGACGACAGTGAGCCGGTCGGTGGTCGGGGCCGTTGGTCGCTCGCGCCTTGCTCGTGGGTGGCAGAGTCCTCCTGGTCGTGGCGCCAGCCTCCGTCCTGATCGCGCGCCTGACGGTGGCGCGCTGGCGATCAGCGCCCTTGGATGGCGGAGGGGTCCCCGACCATCCGCTGATCCAGGGCGCCTTGGTGGTCGGGTTCGTCTTTGCGCTTGCCCTGCCGTTCCTCGTGCTGCCGGTCGGATCCGTGTGGCTGGCCACGCTCCGTGACGAAGCTCTGACCGTGCCGACGGTGCTCGGGCGGGGATGGTCGACGTGGCTGTACGGCTTCCGGGATTCCCAGGGGCTGAGGGAACGTCGTCGCCCGCTCACAGCGTTCGGAGCCCGTCGGCGCGCCCTCGGGTTTTCCGTGCTCTGGCAGGTGGCGAACCTGGTGGTGCTCGGAATCGCGCTCGCAGCCCTCGGCGGGACGGGGGTCTCGGCGGCGCTGCGGGGCGACGTTGGCGCAACCGTCCGGGTCGACTGGCGGACCATCGGGCTGACGGCGGGCGGTGCCGCGCTGGTGGTGCTGGTCGTCACTGCGGCGAGCCTGCCGCTGCTGGCAAGGCTCACCAGGGCCGATGCGCTGCACGCCGAGTAGGGCCGTCCCCGGGCGCGTGGTGCCGCGGACGGTGAGGTGGTGGCCGGGTGCGGGCGCTCGAGTCACGGGGGAGCGGACGGGCGCACGGTCGAGCTCGAGGTGGTCCCTTCGGAGAGCCCCGTTGGCACGGACCTAGGCGGGCGACAGAACGGCGACGCCGTTGGCCCGGGCTGCCTCCGCCAGTCGGTCGTCGTAGGTGACGAGGCCCTCGAGGTCGTCCCCGAGGCTCAGTGCCGCGGCCAGCTGGAGAGCGTCCAGGCTGCGCAGGAGCGTCGGGTCAAGTCGGCCGGCCTGCTCGAAGATGGCGGTCGTGACCGTCATGAGCGTGATCGAGTCGAGCACCGTTCGCGCCTGCACGACGCGGTCGGGAGCCCCACGGCGCACGGCGCGCAGCAGCTCGGTCCGGGCGAGGTCGCACGACACCGGTTCACGCTCGTGCGTGGTGATCCAGGTATGCAGGCCCGCAGTCTCGGTCTCGACGACGACGAGCTTCACCAGTGCGGAGGTGTCGATGTAGTGGGCCACGGCTAGTACCGCTCGGCGTCTCTCATCGCGACAAGCTCGTCGGACAGGCTTGGCCCCTCGTCGGGCGGGGCAAGCTCCGCGATCGCGTGGCGCGCGGCGCGCGCGTCCCCCGAGCTCAGCAGCTGCTGCAGGCGAGACGACCTGATCGCCGTCAGCTGGGCTACGGGGCGTCCGCGGTCGGTGATCGTCACGGTGTCCCCGGCGGCTGCTTGCGCGACGACGGCCGAGGCGTTCTGCTTCAAGGCGCGAATCCCCACCTGGGTCATGTGCTACATCGTAGTACATCGACCGGGGGGACTCGGCCCTCGTCGACATGGTCGCCCGAGAGGCAGCCACCTCGTGGGTCTAGCGTGAACCGCGTGCGGGTGCTGCTGACGGAGAGCGCGAGCCTGACGTGTCGCGAGACGCTGACCGTTCTCGGACGCGCGGGTCAGCAGGCGGACCTCGTCTCGTCGGGTCCGGGGACGATCGGACAGTTCAGCCGCTGGTGCGGGCGCAGTCTGCGGCTGCCCACGCCCGGCGCCGACCCGATCGGCTACCTGCGCGCCTTGGGGGATCTCGGCGGCTCGTACACCGCGGTGCTGCCGACGCACGAGCAGGCGTGGCTCATCGCTGCGGGACGCGAGCTGCTGCCGCCCGACTTCCCGGTCGCCGTGGCGGGCATCGACGCCTTCGACCGCGTGCAGAGCAAGATCGAGTTCGCACGCCTGCTCGATGAGCTGGGCCTGCCCCAGCCGCGCTGGTGGCTTCCGGGCGAGGCACCGGCGGATGCCCCCGAGGATGTGTGGGTCAAGGCAGCGTTCGGCACGGCAGGTCGCGGCGTGCGCCATGCCCGCTCGCGCCAGGAGGCGGGCCGGCTGGCTGATGAGCTCGGAGCCCCGGGGACGGCGGTGATGTGCCAGGAGGGCGTTGCGGGCCAGTACGGGCAGGCGCAGGCCGTCTTCGACCGCGGTCGGCCGGTCGCTGTGCACGTCAGCGTGCTGGCCGGTAAAGGGGTGGGCGGGTCGGCCGCCGCGCGGCTGAGCGTCGACCATCCACTGGCGCGCGAGGCGGTCGAGCGAATCGGCGAGGCCCTCGGCTGGCATGGCGGTCTGACCATCGACTACGTCCATCGGGACGGGTGCCCGCAGATCATCGAGTGCAACCCGCGCATGGTCGAGCCGGGCAATGCCGCCGCCGCCGGGGTGAGCCTTCCTCAGGTCCTCATCGACCTCACCACCGGCCGGTTGCCCGCGGGCGGCTGTCAGGTCGGCAGGCCCGGGATCTCGACGCACTCGAGCATGGCGCTGGCGCTCGGTGCGGCCGCCGGCACGGGCACGCGCCGGGCTGTGCTCCGGGCGATGCACGCCCACGGTGGACCGACGGCGCCGACCGAGGTCCTCACCCCGCTCCGGCTGGACCCGCCCAGCGCAGTCCCCGTCGCAGTCGCCCTCGCACGCGTCCTGGTCGACCCGACCAGGGCCGAGCGCCTCGCCGCCGACGCCGTCGGGCGCTACGCGATCACCCAGGCCAGCATCGCCAAGGTCCGCGCGGCGCACCGGTAGCGGCCCGCACCGATGGCCGGCGCGACGGCGGTGCCTCACTCGCGGGGCCGCGCGGCCGATGAGCAGGTGAGGCCGTAGACGCCCGTCAACCTGAGGACCACTCGTGCGCAGTGCCATGTCCAGCATGTTGATCGGCCGGAGGCTCGGAGCGGCGTTCGCCGTCCTGTGCCTGCTCCTCGCCGTCGTCGCGGCTGCCGGGCTCAACGGATCCGCCCGTCAACGCGCGATCGAGGTCGACGCGGCTCAGGCGCACGACGTGCGGGATGCCGTGGTGCAGCTGCGCTTCCTCGATGTCGACGTGAGCAGCTGGCAGGGGTACATCTTCACCGCGGCGCTCATCGAGGGTGCGGCCGCAGGGGTCGCACCCGACAGCGGCAACGTCGTCGGTCTGAACCAGTCGCGCGCCGAGGGCGAGGCACTGGTCGCCTCGCTCAAGGCGCGCCCCCTGAGCGCGGCCGAGCACGACCTGGCCACGACGCTCGGCTCCGAGTGGAGCGCCTACTTCGTCGTGACCGACTCGATGCTGGCCCTGCTCGCCCAGGGTGATCCCGCCTCGACCGCCGCGGCGTACGGGCTCCTCAACGGGGACGTCATCACGGCGGGCATGGCCCTGATGACCTCGACGACCGATCTGCAGCAGCACGTCGAGGCCGGGATCGCCCAGCTCGACAGTGACGCCGAGGGGGCCGCGGCCAGCACGCGTCTGACGGTCCTGGTGGTGGCCGGCCTGGCGGGGCTGCTCGCGATCCTGCTCGGGGTCACCGCCGCCCGCTCGATCGTCCGCCCGCTCAAGCGCTGTGTGCTCGCCCTCGAGGCGATGGCCGGCGGCGACCTGACGCTGACCGCGGACGTCACGAGCAAGGACGAGGTCGGACAGCTGGCACAGGCCCTCACCACGGCGCAGACCGCGTTGCGCGCAACGCTGGCGGGGGTGGCGCTCACGGCCGGCACGGTGGCGGCCGCGGCCGAGAAGCTGGCGACGTCGAACGCCGACGTCGCAGCGGGCTCGCAGCGGACCAGCGCGCAGGCCGGTGTGGTGGCGGCGGCATCGGAGCAGGTCAGCCGCAACGTGCAGGCGGTCGCCGGCGGCGCCGAGGAGATGGGCGCCTCGATCCGGGAGATCGCCCAGAACGCCAACGAGGCGGCCAGGGTCGCCCACCAGGCCACCGGGGTGGCCGCGGCCACCAACGAGACCGTCGGCAAGCTGGGGGTCTCCTCGCAGGAGATCGGCAACGTGGTCAAGGTCATCACGGCCATCGCCGCCCAGACCAACCTGCTGGCCCTGAACGCGACCATCGAGGCCGCCCGTGCCGGGGACGCCGGGAAGGGC
>JAHIJU010000513.1 GCA_018898235.1 Actinomycetota bacterium
CCGGGATTCCTCCAGGGCTGTAATCCGTACGGCCTTGCCGGTTTTAAGATTGACAAAGGTCGCGGCCATTATCCCGTAGTCCAGCCATTTGAGGGAGCGTTTGCCCAGGGAACAGCCGGTGACGGTTTGAATAGCATCGGTGGCGCAGCGGTCGATCTCCACCAGCACGTAGAAATCTTTGCGTTGGGCCTTGGGGTCGTCGATCCCGATCTCCCGCAGGCCGATCATGGACATGCGCACCCCGATGACCTGGCCCGCGCAGATGTGCCCATGAATTTTCGTCGATTTTTCAAGAAGTTGTTCGAAGGTTTCCATGCTGTTTCTCCGGTAGTTGCAAAGGCGGCAGGGGGTTGAGTTCTCCCTGCGCGAATGTGCAGTGTAGGCGAAAGGGGAGAATTTTGCCAGAAAAAGTCAGGGGGGCGAAAAAGGAGGGTTGCGGTGCGGAGAGGCAGGCCGGAAGGCCACAGCTTCATGGAACGGATTGAACCAAATTCCGTATTTTTTCCGGGTTGTGATTGATGCCGGGATTTGCTAGGGTGATTCATTTGCATGATGCGGGGAGAGCCTTCAATTTTCATGAGCCGGCGCTGCCCTGGGATAATTTTTTAGAGAAATTATCTCGCGCGAGATAAGAATAACTATTTATCATTATCTCGTTGCATCGCGAGATAATGATGCGCAGAGACACATTTTCTTGCACGGCAAGGCCGCCATGTGGGGAAATGGGTCACAAAATCTACCGCTAGATAATAATATAGTTGGGATAAAATAAGATTAATATCATGATCTAAAGATCCTAGAGACTTGTTTAATTTATCAAGGGATATTTTATTTCTAACAATTGTCTCTTCTGCATCTTTAAGGTTTTCAAGCACTGCTTCCCTAAGGCCAATAGTATTGGATTTCACCTTTAATAAAAAATCGACGGAATCGATGGTATTATCATCATAAACATCATTGTAAAAAACTCTAGCATCTGCATCTAACATGACAACCTCCTATAGGTGAATAAAAATGGACAATGAGAGAAAAGAAATTGGCTATATCAAAAACCAAGTCAATGATTTTGTGAAAAACAACCAACTGTTTAATAAATTTATTGAAATCATAAAAGAAATAGAATCAGATAAAAAATTAACCGACTCATTAAATATTACAAATTGCAAAATTAATGATAATAAACTTTCGTTACTATTTTTCGGAAATGAAATATGCTTTTCATTCAGATTAAAAATAAAAGAGAACAAACCAAAAATACTTTGCCATTATTTACCTGACAATAAAATAGAAAATAAAATTGAAATATGCACTTTCTATTTTATTGGTGAAACGATAATGTGCAGTGAAAATAATTATCATACAGTATTGTTTGATAAAGCTCCACACACAGAACTGTTATATATGACAATTCACTATTTTATCCAACATTTACAAATACAAAATAAAGGAGAGAAAGATGTCTAATCTCATCCAATGCAAAGATTGTGGAAAGGAAATCTCAAAAAACGCTGCCGCCTGTCCCAATTGTGGAAACCCAATCAAGAAAACAAGTAGCGAATGGGGTTGCTATTCAAATCAAATAAAGTGTTCTAATTGCGGGTCAAGCAACTATGATAAAATTTCATTCAAAAACAAAGCTGGTGCTGCCATTGTTTTTGGCATTTTTAGTCTTGGGCACATCGCTAAGACTTTTAAATGCAATGATTGTGGGTTCAAGTGGTGATCCATTATGACAATTAGAATTGATCTATCCGATTCGCAAGATGCCTTATATTTTGACAACGACATCCCAGAAGGGGTTTCAGTATCACATCCTCCTGTTATTATCAGGAAAATGTTTGGTGTTGAACCTGAACACATTAATATTGCAGTTAATTTTGCCGAAATCATTTCTACCGGCCTTCTTGTTAATTGGCTTTATGACAAACTCGTAAAGTGTAAATCCAATAAAATAACCATAAATAAGAAAACTATTAATTTCGATAAAGGGCGGATAACCCAAATAGTTGAAGAGTCCATTACAAGAAAAAATTAAAACCATGAAAAGAATACTTGTTATCAATATTTTCTTAATTAATTCCATTGCTGTCTCATAGTTTTCAGACCAAAGAAAACTGCCTACATACAACAGGTTGAATCTTTGGCGGCTTAAACAAAGCCATTAAATCCCGCCGTTCAAAGAGATTGAGTTGCAGCAACCGGAGCATTTGCTGCATGGAA
>JAHIJU010000428.1 GCA_018898235.1 Actinomycetota bacterium
CGTGCCGACGAAGAGGATGGTGCCGCCGTGGGCGACGGTCTGGCTCACGAACTCGTAGGCGGAGTCGATGTACGTCAACGACTTCTCGAGGTCGACGATGTAGATCCCGTTGCGCTCGGTGAGGATGAAGCGCTTCATCTTGGGGTTCCAGCGGCGGGTCTGGTGCCCGAAGTGGACCCCGCTGTTCAGCAGCTGGCGCATGGTGACGACGGCCATGATCGACCTTTCGGCGCACGCAGGACGCGCGCACTCGTGCGGACCGGCTGATCCGCGTGCTCGGTTGTCGACCCCGGCCGGGTGGCCGAGGTCCCTGGCGCCCGCCGGGCCCGCACCGGGTGCTCCCCGGACCGCTGCGGACGTCGGCCTCGTTCCCGGACGCTGCACGAGTGCAGCGGGAGGCGGAGTCAGGACGCGCGAAGTCGACCGGCATGCCGGTCGCAGGGCAAGACTCTACCCGACGCCGCGATCCGTGGCGGTCGCCGGGCCGCCCGTCGCCAGCCGTCCCGCGCCGCGCCATGGGCCAGCCCACCGCACCGTCGCCCCGACCGGCGCTCGGCACCGGGACGCCCGACGCCACCCTGGCGGGCATGTGGAGACCCACCCTGCGCCGCTCGGTCGGCCTTGCGCTCCTCGTCCTCGTCGCGATCGTGCCGGGCACCGGCGCGGCCCCGACGCTCGCCGAGGACCCCGCCGTGCCGTACCGCCTGCCCATCGACGGCCCGACCGCGGTCCTCCGCGAGTTCGACCCACCCGCGCACGAGTGGTCCGCCGGGCACCGCGGCGTCGACCTGGCGCTCCCGCCAGGGGGCCCGGTCCTCGCGCCGGCCGCAGGGGTCATCACCTTCGCCGGTCAGGTCGCCGGCCGCCCGGTGATCACCGTCGCGCACGCCGACGGACGCCGATCGAGCCTGGAGCCGGTCGTCCCTGCGGTTGCAGTGGGCGAGGTCGTCACGGCAGGTCAGGTGATCGGCGCCCTGGGACAGCCCGGAGCGTCGCACTGCGCGCCGATCGCATGCCTGCACTGGGGCGTTCGGGAGGGACGCACATACGTGGACCCGCTCGGCCTGCTCGACGCCCCGGGCCCGGTCGTGCTGCTCGCCGACGGCCGACGAGCCACCCCCTCGGCCTGACCCACCCGCGCCAGCGGGGCGGTCAGCAGACCCGCTCGGCCTCGTGCATCTGGTGCCGGAGGCGACCCATGGCGGCCGTGTGCATCTGGGAGACCCTGGACTCCGTCACCCCGAGGACCCGCCCGATCTCGGCGAGGGTCCGACGCTCGTAGTAGTACAGGACGACGACCAGGCGCTCACGCTCGCCCAGCGTCTCGATGGCGCGGCCCAGCAGATGCGAGGTCTCCATGGCCTCGACCTGCGAGACGGGGTCGGGCACCCGGTCGTCGCCGATCCGGTCGCCCAGGCTGATGCCGCCCGAGGAGTCCTCACCCATGGCGACCTCGTCCAGCGCCGCAAGGTTCACGCTCGCCACCTGGCCGAGCACCGAGCTCAGCTCACGGGTCGTGATCTCCAGACGCCCCGCGACCTCCCGCTGGCTGGGCGCCCGGTGCAGCTCCACCTCGAGGTCGCAGAACGCGCGGTCGATCGCGCGGGCCTTCGAGCGGACCGAACGCGGCACCCAGTCCATCGCCCGCAGCTCATCGAGGATCGCGCCCCGGATCCGCGAGGACGCGTACGACTCGAACCGCACCGAACGGTCCGTCTCGAACTTCTCGATGGCGTCGATCAGGCCGAACATCCCGTAGGAGACCAGATCGGCCTGCTCCACGGTGTTCGGCAGCCGCATCCCCAGCCGCCCGGCGACGGCCGTGACGAGGGGCACGTAGTTCAGGATCAGCTGCTCGCGCGCGGTCGGCGACGCGGTCGACTTGTACTCGCTCCACAGCGCGTCGACCGGATCGACGTCGGCCACGGTCCGCTGGGTCGGGATGACCCCGACGGGCGCGGTCGGGAGCGGGAACCGGCGGACCGGCGCTGCCTGCGGCACCGTGGTCGTCTGCATCGTGGTGGTCGTCATCATGGGCTCCATCTCGTGCAGTGCGCTCATGCCCGCGGGTGGGCAAGACCGAAGGCGGAACGAAGCCGTTCCGCCGAGACGTGTGTGTAGCGCTGGGTGGTCGCCAGACTGGCGTGACCGAGCAGCTCCTGGACGGAACGCAGGTCCGAGCCACCCTCCAGCAGGTGCGTCGCCGCCGAGTGACGCAGACCGTGCGGCGCGACGTCGTCGACGCCGGCCGCCGCCGCGAGACGATGGACGGCTGCCCGGGCCTGCCGCTGGTCGAGGCGCCCGCCACGGGCACCGACCAGGAGCGCCGAGGTGCCGGGCCCGGCGAGCGCCGGACGCGCCGTCGCCAACCACGTGCGTGCGGCCCGTACGGCGGGCAGGCCGATCGGCACCACCCGCTCCTTGCGACCCTTGCCGAGCACCCGAAGGGTGCGCTGGTCCAGGTCGAGGTCGTCGATGTCGCAGGCGCACAGCTCGCCGACGCGCACACCGCTGGCATAGAGCAGCTCGGCGAGCGCCCAGTCGCGCACATCGAGCGGTCCGCCGTCGGCCGCGGCCCGACCGGCACCGTCCAGGAGCGTGGCGACCGAGTCCTGGGCGAGCACGGTCGGCAGGGTCTTGGCGGCACGAGCGTTCGCGAGGCGCGTCGTCGGGTCCGTCGCGACCCGGCCGGTGTGGACCGCCCACGCGAAGAACGTGCGGCAGGCGGCACTGCGCCGGGCGAGGGTGGCGCGGGCGAGCGAGGCCTCGACCATCGAGCCGAGCCAGCTGCGCAGCACCATCAGGTCGATCTGATCGAGGCGGGTACGCCCCAGCCCGGACGCGTGGTCGAGCAGGGACTCCACATCGCCGCAGTAGGCCCGCACGGTGTGGTCCGACAGACCGCGTCCGGCGCTCAGGTGCAGGGCGAAGTCGCGGAGCAGCCGGACCCTGTCCGCCGCACCTGCCTCGATCGTCGCCATGAACACGCCCCTACCCTGGTTCGCTCACGGGCCCCCCACAAGAGGCTCTCAAACTACACGGCTGTAGTAACCGACCGGATCGTCGGCAATGTCCGGTATAGGACCGACCCGGTTCCCTTTCGTCCGGTTATTTCACCCGGTCCAGCATTCATCGGCTGATTGGTTCACCCGGACAGACGCAGGACCAGACCGGGACGAACGACCAGGTCTCAGGCACGTCGGGCACGCCAGCCCTCGGCCGACCGGACCGCGAGACCGGCCAGCTCAAGCCGTCCGAGGCTCGCGCGGACCGCGGCGATCTCCAGCCCGCAACGAACCGCGACGTCCTCCGGCTCCGAGGGGAGGCGCAAGGACAGGGCCTCGTGAACCATCCGCGACGGCGGGTCCACACCGTCGAGCGGCCGCGCGGGCGGCTGCCTGTCCGGCCCCTCGCCGGCGAGCGGCCCGGCCAGCTCGAGCACCTCGGCAGCGTCCGTGACGCACACCGCGCACCCCTCACGCAGCAACCGGTGACACCCCGCGGAGGCCGCCGAGGTCACCGGGCCCGGTACCGCGCCCACGGGACGCAGCAGCTGGGCGCCATGGTGCGCGGTCGACAGCGCCCCGGACCGCCAGGCCGCCTCGACGACCACTGTCACACCCGACATCGCCGCGATCAGACGGTTGCGCTGCAGGAAGCGCGAACGCAGCGGTGTGGCACCCGGTGCGGCCTCGCCGACGAGGGCTCCGCCGCCGGCCACGACATCGTCGAACAGCTCACGGTGCGCCGCCGGGTAGGGCTGATCGATCCCCCCGGCGAGGACGACCACCGTGGACGCCCCGGCCGCCAGCGCTCCACGATGGGCGGCGGCATCGATCCCGAACGCTCCCCCGGAGACCACCACCACACCCCGTGACGCGAGGCCGTGCGCCAGGTCGGCGGCGACCCGGCGACCGTACGTCGTGCACGCCCGCGAGCCGACCAGGGCCACGGCGGACGAGCCGGGCCCCTCGCCGGGCCCGGACCGCAGGATCGGGAGCGTGCCGCGCACCCAGAGGCAGTGCGGCCGGGCATCCCCCAGATCGTCCAGGCCGACCGGCCAGGTCGGGTCGCCGGGGACGACCACCTGAAGCCCCCGTGGCATCGCCTGCCCCCGGCCGTCGTCCGCCTCGACGGAGGTCGTGCGCGACGCCCACAGCGCCGCCCGGCGGGCGAGTCGCGCCCGGGCCCCCACCGACAGGCCGCGCACGACCTCGCCCAGCAGCTCCCAGTCCGGTCCGCTGGACCCGGCCGACCGGACCCACGTCAACGCGGCCCGCGCACCCACGGCGGCGATCAGCGCACCGGCGGCCTCGTCCCCGGGCTCGCTCAGCGCGCTCCAGAGCGCCCGGGCCTCGCGTTCGTCGGCCGTGACCGAGGCGCCGGCGGCCGGCCCGGCGCGGCGCACCGCGGGACCCGCATCGCCGGAGGGGGGCGCGCCCGCGCGCCCCTGGGGCCCGCCCGCCGCGATCACGCGCTCCCCCGCCGGGTCCGCAGCGCCATCGCCTCACCGATCTCGTCATCGCCGGGGACGCCCCGTCCGGCGAGGTCGGCCAGCGTCCACGCGAGCCGCAGCACCCTGTCCACGCCGCGCAGGGACAGCCACCCGCGGTCGAGCGCGGCATCGAGCTCGGCGGCGGCCCGACCACGATGCCCCAGCCGCCCGCGCAACCACGAGCCGGACACCTCCGCGTTGGTGCACCACCCCGTCCCCGCGAGCCGCTCGACCGCCGCCTGTCGGGCGGCGCGCACCCGTCCGGCGACCACCGCCGTGCTCTCCCCCGCGCGCCCGTCGGCCGTCGCCGCGGGAACGTCGAGCTGGATGTCGACGCGATCGAGCAACGGTCCGGAGATCCGCCCGAAGTAGCGACGGCGCTGCTCGGCACGGCAGGTGCAGTCGGTGCCCTTGCCGAACCAGCGCCCGCAGGGGCACGGGTTGGCGGCCAGCACCAGCTGGAACCTCGCGGGGTAGCGCGCGGTCCCGGCGGCGCGATGCAGCACCAGCTCGCCGTGCTCGAGCGGCTGACGCAGCGTCTGCAGGACGGCGCTCGCGAACTCAGGAGCCTCGTCGAGCAGCAGCACCCCGCGATGGGCGCGGGAGGCGGCGCCGGGCCGCGGTATCCCGGAACCACCCCCGATGATCGAGGCGGGGGTGGCCGTGTGGTGGGGGTCCTCGAAGGGAGGACGCCGCAGCAGGCCGAGCGCCGGGTCGAACGTTCCGGCCACCGAGTGCACCGCGGTGACCTCGAGCGACTGCACATCGTCCAGGTCGGGCAGCAGTCCGGGGAGCCGGGCGGCCAGCATCGTCTTGCCCGCACCCGGTGGCCCGACCAGCAGCAGGTGATGACCGCCTGCGGCCGCGACCTCCAGACCCCGCCGGGCCTCCGCCTGCCCGAGCACATCTGCGAGGTCGAGCGAGGGGCGCGCCGCGACGGTGAGGTGCTCGGCGCCCACCGGCACGACCTCGGGAACCGCCACCTCACCGCCGTACCAGGAGGCCACCTGCGCCAGGCTGTCGGCGGCCGCGACCTGGGCGTCCGGGACCAGCGCGGCCTCGGCGGCGTTGGCCGACGGCACCACCACCCGGCGGCTGCCCGCCGCGACCGCTGCGGCCACGGCAGGGAGCACACCGCGGACCGGGCGCAGCCGGCCGTCCAGACCGAGCTCACCGAGGTGGACGACCTGACCCGGACGATCCGTGTCGATCAGCCCGGCGCCCGCCAGCACCGCGACCGCGATCGCCAGGTCGAAGCCGGAACCCGACTTCGGCAGCGCCGCCGGGGTCAGGTTCACGGTGACGCGTCGGTTCGGCCAGGCCAGCCCGGACGACGTGACGGCGGCCCGCACCCGGTCACGCGCCTCCGACAGCGCCGCGTCGGGCAGCCCGACGAGGCTGAACGCCGGCAGCGAGGCGGCGAGGTGGGCCTCCACCTCGATGGGATGGGCGCTCGTCCCGACCAGGGCGACGGCACGGGTCCGGCCGAGCGGCACCTAGACCACCCCGACCAGGTGCTCGACGACCGGCCCACCCGTGCGCGACACCGTGATCGCCAGCACGTCGATGCGGACCGAGGCCGGACGGGCGTCGTGGGCCGCCAACCACGCGGCCGCGAGGCGCCGCAGCCGTGCCAGCTTGGTTCGGGTCACCGCCTCGGCGGGCGACCCATAGGTCCGGCTCCGCCGGGTCTTGACCTCGACCGCCACCAGCTCGTCACCGTCGAGTGCCACGAGGTCGAGCTCACCGTGCACGCACCGCCAGTTGCGGTCGAGCACCTGCCAGCCGGCAGCCTCCAGATGTGCTGCCGCGAGGTCCTCGCCGTACCGACCCACTGCCTCCGTGACGCGCATACCGCCACGGTGCCGGTCGCCGCCGGCCCTGCGGTGCCCGGTCAGCCACGGTGCGACTGGCCGCGCCGGCCGCCACGGGCTGGGGACAGGTCGTCAGGCTCGGCCGACCTCACCCAGGTCGAGCTCGGCCTTCGCGAGCTCCTCCACGTTCACATCCTTGAACGTCACGACCCGCACCGACTTCACAAACCGCGCCGAGCGGTACACGTCCCACACCCAGGCGTCCGTGAGCGACAGCTCGAAGTAGACCTCGCCCGCTGCCGAGCGCACCTGCAGATCGACCTGGTTGGCCAGGTAGAACCGCCGCTCGGTCTCCACCACGTAGGAGAACAGGCCGACGACGTCCCGGTACTCGCGGTACAGGGCGAGCTCGGCATCGGTCTCGTAGTTCTCCAGGTCCTCGGCGCTCACCCGCCCATCATCCCCCATGGGCTGGGCGGGTCGACTGCTGGGACCGGTACGGGCCCGAGATCGGCCACCAGCCCCGGCAGCTTCCACGACCGGCGGTGCAGCCGGCACGGACCATGGGCCGCGAGCGCCGCCACGTGGTCGAACGAGGCGTAGCCCTTGTTGGCGGCCCAGCCGTAGTGCGGGAACTCGTCGGCGAGCGCCACCATCAGCGCGTCCCGCTCGCACTTGGCGAGCACCGAGGCGGCCGCCACGCTCGCGCACGTCCGGTCCGCCTTGACCAGGAGGTGCACCCGGCGGCCCACCGGCTGCTGCGGTGCGAACAGGTCGGCGGGCGTCGTGAGCCAGTCGTGCGCACCGTCGAGCAGGACGGCGTCCACGGGACCGCACTCGCGCTCGGCCACCGCGAGTGCACGCTGGCCCGCCAGGCGCAGCGCCGCGATGATGCCGACCTCGTCGATCTCGGCAGCACTGGCGTGTCCGACGGCCCGCGCCCGCCCCCACCGGCGCAGCGCCGGTACGAGCGCCTGCCGGGCACCGGGGCTGAGCAGCTTCGAGTCGGCCACCCCGTGCGGGGCCGTCCGCGTCGCGAGGTCGACCACGACCACACCGACGCTCACCGGACCGGCCAACGACCCCCGCCCGACCTCGTCCATCCCGGCGATCAGTCGCGCGCCGCCCCGAAGCACCGAGCGCTCGTTCCTCAGGTGCGGCGGACGACGACCGCCCGCGGTCGTCGTCACGACGGGTTCGGCACCGAGGCGAACACCGCCCCGGGGTTCCTCAGCAGCGACAGGCGGTCCAGGGGCCACACCGTCACGAATGCCACGCCGACCACGTCGGACATCGGCACCGCACCACCACCGGGACGCCCCTGGTTGTACCGGGAGTCGGCGGAGTGCTGACGGTTGTCGCCCATCACCCACAGGTAGCCGTCCGGCACCACGACGTCGAAGACGACCTCGCTCGGCTGCGACCCCGGTTTGAGGTAGGTCTCGTCGAGGGCCACACCGTTGACCTTCACCGGCTGCCCGTCACCCGCGCACGCCACACGATCGCCCGGCAGCCCGATGACCCGTTTGACCAGGTGGTCCCCCGAGTCGGTGGGCATGAGGCCGATCCACCGCAGCGCGCCGTCGACGAACGCGACGACACCGGTCTCCCGAGAAGGGGCCGCGGGCGGCAGCCACCCGCCCGGGTCCTTGAAGACGACGATGTCGCCACGGTGCAGCGAGAACGGTCCGGGGACGAGCTTGGACACCAGGATGCGGTCGTGCACCACGAGGGTGTCATTCATCGAGTCCGACGGGATGAAGAACGCCTGGACCAGGAACGTCTTGACGACCAGCGACAGCAGCACCGCGCTGACCACGATGATCGTGGTCTCGCGCAGCCAGGCGAGCGGCCCGCTGGGCGCTTCCTTGCGGCGGGGCTGCCGCCGGCCGTCACGCGGACGGACCGGCACCTGCTCCGCCGACCGGTCCGGGCCCGGCGCACCGGCTGCGAGCGGTGCGCCGAGGCCCGGGGTCGCCGGGTCGGCAGGCTCTGCGATCACGCGCCCACTGTCGCACGCGCGGGCGGCGCAGCGCGAACGAGCAGTCGCACCACAGCTCAGCCCTTCTTGACCGGCAGCGCGTCGCGCTTCTCCTTGATCTTGGCCTTCTTGCCGCGCAGGTTGCGCAGGTAGTAGAGCTTGGCGCGCCGCACGTCACCGCGGGTGATGACCTCGATGGAGTCGATGGTCGGCGCGTGCAGCGGGAACGTGCGCTCGACGCCCACCCCGAAGCTGACCTTGCGGACCGTGAAGGTCTCGCGGACGCCGCCGCCCTGACGGGCGATCACGACACCCTGGAAGGCCTGGACACGGGAGCGGGTGCCCTCGACGACCTTGACGTTCACCTTGACGGTGTCGCCGGCGCGGAACTCGGGAAGGTCGGAGCGGAGCGATGCCGCGTCGATCGGGTCGAGCGTATGCATGGGTGTCGCCTCTCGGCTCTGCCACCGGTCAGAGCAGTCATCCGGGTCTGCGCACCGAGCGGCGCGCGGACCACGTGGGGTCATGGACGTGACATGTGCGCTGCGCGACCGGCCAGGTCGGCCGGTCGGGCGTGGCCCGCGAAGTCCCCCCGGAGGCAGGGACAACGGGCGCGCACCGACCTGACAGTGTGCCACACGGGCACCCGCTGGGCCCAATCAGCCGGGCGGGACCAGACCGCCTTCTCGCACCGACCAGCCGAGCGCGCTCAGCACCGCCAGATCACCCCGGTCGAGCTGTGCCGGGTCGAGGGCGAGCAGCAGATCGGGCCGGCGCGCGGCCGTGCGTTCGATCGACCGGTCCCGCCGCCACCTGGCGACATTGCCGTGATGTCCCGACAGCAGGACCTCGGGGACCTCGAGGCCCGCCCAGGCGGTCGGCCGGGTGTAGACGGGGTACTCCAGCAGACCGTCCCCGGCGTGCGACTCCTCGACGAGCGACTGCGGGTTCCCGATCACGCCGGGCAGCAGACGAGCGACGGCCTCGACCACCACCAGCGCCGCGACCTCGCCGCCGTTGACGACGTAGTCCCCGAGCGACACCTCGCTCACGGTGCCCGCCGCCGCGTAGTGCTCGACCACCCGGGCGTCGATGCCCTCGTACCGGCCGCACGCGATGACGAGCTGCTCGGTCCCGGCGAGATCGGCCGCCAGCTGCTGGGAGAACGGCTGCCCGGCCGGCGACGGGACCACGAGGTGCGCACCGGGCGTCATCACGGCGTCCAGGGCCTCGCCCCACACATCGGGGCGCATCACCATGCCCGCGCCACCACCGAACGGGGTGTCGTCGACCGTCCGGTGCCGGTCACGCGCCCAGTCGCGCAGGTCGTGGACCCGCAGGTCGAGCAGCCCGTCGCGCACGGCCTTGCCCACCAGCGACAGGTTCAGCGGCGCCAGGTACTCCGGAAAGATCGAGACGACGTCGATACGCACGTCAGCTGCCGTCCTGCCCGGTCTCCTCGCTGATGACCAGGGCGTCGGCGTCCACGGCGAGCAGCCCGCCCGGCGGGTCGATCAGCACCCGACCGCCCGGGACGTCCACCACCGGGACGATCTGGCGGACGAACGGGACCCGGCTCACCGCGCCGTCGGGCTCCCGCAGCACCAGCAGGTCCTGCGCAGGCAGGTGCTCGAGGTCGACGACGGTGCCGAGCATCTCGTGGGTGCCCACCCGCTCGACCCGCAGGCCGATGAGCTCGTGGCGGTACC
>JAHIJU010000429.1 GCA_018898235.1 Actinomycetota bacterium
CGGGGTGCAGGGTCAGCGCGAGCCCCCCGCTGTGCCGGATGTGGGCCGAGAGCTTGACGTGGTCGAACTCCGGCAGCTCGACCAGGTCGCGGACACCGTGCGCCCGCAGGTTGGCGATCATCGTGGCCATCGCGACCGGCTCGACGTGCGGCGACCCCAGCGTGAGGGTGCGGCCCGCGAGCTGGGCGAGGCTGAGCGTGTCGTGGACGGCCAGCGGGTTGTCGGCACGCATCACGACCCACACGTCGTAGGCGGCCAGCACCATCGTGCTGACCTGCGGTCTGCCGAGCGGCAGCTGGACGAGCGCGAGGTCCACCTCGCCACTGTCCAGTCGGGGCAGCAGCGCCGATGCGGCACCGACCTCGACATCGACACGCCTGCCACTGAGGGTGCCGCCGATGAGCGCGGCCACCGCCTCGAAGGCATCGGGCGGGCACAGCGCGGAGACCCCGACCCGGATCGGACGCGCCCGCGTCGTGCGGACCATGGCCCGGGCCTCGTCCTTGAGCAGGTCGATCTCGCCGAGTGCCCGCCTGGCGCGCGGCAGCAGTGCGGCGCCCAGCGGCGTGATGGCCACACGGTGGTAGTGCCGCACGAACAGCTCGCCGCCCAGCTCGTGCTCGAGCTCACGGATCGCCCGGCTGACCGGCGACGGCGTCAGGTGGACGCGTTCGGCCGCGTGCCCGAAGTGCAGCTCCTCGGCGACGGCGACGAAGCATCGAAGGTGGTGGATCTCCACGGAAGGATCGTAGGGACACGTTGCGCGTCGCAGCACGTACCTCTGTCCTACATGGCGATGGTCAGCAGACGAACCGGGTGCCACTCTCGAGGACGTCCCAGCCGGAGAGCGCCCGGTCTGCGACACCCACCCATGTCCATCCCTCCCGGAGGTGACCACCCGTGCCCGGCCGATCTCGGCGGGCCCGCAGCACGTCGTCGTTCTGACTTCCGGTGCAGCGCCGTGACGAGGCGTCGCGACCCACCGGACCGCGTCGCACGGCGCACCCCGACGCCCTGGGCTCGGGCCCCGCACCCGTGACGCGCACACCGCGGCCGGGCGGTCTGGTTCACCGCCCGCCCGCCGCCGCGCGGCCCCGCCGGCCACCGCCTGTCCCCCCGATGGCGGTCGTCCTGCGCGGCCGCGCGGCTCCCCATCGTCGACCGGTGCCCCGTGGCCCCGCGGGCTCCCCGGCCGACCCCGAGCACCGACCAGGTGTCCTATGCCCAACCCGTCCCATCCCGCCTACGAGGTCCGCCGCCAGGTCAACACCATCGCCGCGGCGGTGCTGTGCGACAACCCCGGCCCGCTCGAAGGGGACGGCACGAACACCTGGGTGCTGCGGGCACCGGACTCGCCACGCTGGGTGGTGGTCGACCCCGGGCCGCCCGACAGCCCGGCGCACACGCAGGCCGTGATCGCCGCGTGCGGAGGTCCGGATCAGATCGAGGCGATCCTGGTGACGCATCGCCACTACGACCACACGGGTGGCCTGGACGACCTGGTCGCGGCAACCGGCGCACCGACCCGGGCGTGGTCCGCCCAGTGGTGCCGGGGGGCGGCGCCGCTGGAGGACCGCGAGATCCTCGAGGTCGCCGGGCTGCGCGTGGTGGTGCTGCACACCCCGGGACACACCGCCGACTCGGTGAGCCTGCTCGCCGACCCGGCGGGTGAGCGCGCGCTGCTCGCGGGCGACACCGTCCTGGGCCGGGGCACGCCGCTGCTCGACCCGGAGGACGGGTCCCTGCGGGACTACCTCACCTCGCTCACCCTGCTCGCCCAGGTGGGGCGGGGCTGCTCGGTCCTGCCCGGGCACGGACCGGACCTGCCGGATCTGGTGCCCGTCGTGCACTACTACCTGCAGCACCGCGCCCACCGGCTGGACGCCATCCGCGGTGCCCTGGACACCCTCGGCGCCACCCCGCAGGACGTCGAGCCGCAGGCCGTCGTCGCGCAGGTGTACGCCGATCTGGACCCGAGCCTGTGGCCGGCCGCGCTGCTCACCGTGCGCACCCACCTGGAGTTCCTCGCCCAGACGGGGGTCTGAACACCCCACACGGGACGCACCCAGCGCGGCGCCACAGCCGCGTCCGCGCAGCACCGCCGTGGTGACCCCTATCCTCACCGCGTGCTCGTGCTGCTCCCACCGTCCGAGACCAAGTCCGCACCCGCGGCAGGTCCCGCCCTCGACCTGACGGGGCTGAGCGCCCCAGGGCTGGCCCCGGCACGGGCCACGGTGCTCGACGCCCTCGTCGCACTCGTCGGGCAGAGCACGGCACCGCACGCGGCCGCCGTCCTGGGGACGGGCCCCTCACTGGCGGACGAGGTCGCGCGCAACGCCCGGTTGCGGGAGGTGGCGACCGCCCGCGCGGCCACTGTCTACACCGGGGTGCTCTACGAGACGGCCGGCCTGGCCACGCTGCCGCCGGCGGCCGCCC
>JAHIJU010000430.1 GCA_018898235.1 Actinomycetota bacterium
AAGATGAGCAAGTCGGCCGGGAACGCCATCGCACTCACGGCGACCCCCGACGAGATCGCCCGGGCGGTGCGCGGCGCCCGTACCGACGCCGAGCGGACCATCACCTACGAGCCGGACCGGCGCCCGCACGTGGCCAACCTGCTGCGCCTGGCCACGCTCGCCGGTGCCGGCGACCCGCAGGAGGTGGCCGCCCGGATCGGCGACCGCGGGGCCGGCGCCCTCAAGACCCTGCTCACCGACGCCCTGGTGGAACGCCTGGCGCCCGTCCGCGAACGCGCCGCCCTGCTGCAGGGCGATCGCGCCCAGGTCGCCACGGTCCTGCGGGACGGCAACGCCCGCGCGCGCGACGAGGCGGCCCGCACCCTCACCCGCGTCCGGCACGCGATGCGCATGGTGGTGTGAGACGGATGGTGGTGTGAGGCGCACACCTCAGCCCGCGGTGCGCTCCACCGCCGCGACCACGAGGGCGGCCAGGTCGGCCGGACGGGACAGCTGCGGCCAGTGGCCGGTGGGCAGCTCGACGATCTCGACGTCGCGGGCCCTGGCCAGCTCGGCGACGTACGGGTGCCCACCGGCCATGAGGTCACGCAGCTGCTCGGCCTTCATGGTCGAGGAGATCACGGTGGCCGGAACGGCGAGGCGCCTCTCATCGTGCAGGTGCTGCGGGCCGGCGGCGACCTGCGCCGGCACCGGCCGGGCGCGGGCGCGGAACTCCTCGAGCATGGACGGGGTCAGACCGGCCAGCTCCTCGTCCTCGAAGAAGCCCCAGTCCGGCAGCGGGACCGTGCCGTCGACCACCGGCAGGTCGTCGTTGACGACACCGCCCTCGCCGAGCGGGCCGGCGTCGACGTAGACGAGGCGGGCCACCGCCTCGGGCCGCGCATCGGCGACCGCGTAGGCGACAGCGCCGCCGCCGCTGTGCCCGACGACCACGGCCGGGGCGCCCAGCGCGTCGAGCACCCGCACGACGGCCGCGGCCTGGTCGGCCAGCGTGACGTCGGTCGGGTCGCCCGGGGTCAGGCCGAGCGGGGTCACGGGGTGCGGCCGGTGACCGGCCGCGGCCAGTGCGGCGGTCACGGGGCCCCAGCTGGAGCCGTCGAGCCAGAATCCGGGGATGAGGATGATGTCCATGCCCCGACGGTAGAAGTCGCCACCCACACGCGCCCGGCGTCCGCGTGCGAAGCGGCGGACGGTGAAGCGGCGGCGGGATGGACGCCTCATCCATCCCGCCGCCGCCGCCGGTGTCTGCTCAGCCGAGAGCGGCGCGCAACGCCTCGACCAGCGGCGTGGTCGGGCGGCCGATGAGCGTGCGCAGGTCGGCGGTGGCGTCGGCCAGCAGCCCGGCCTTGATCCCGGCGTCGGCCGCAGCGGCGAACTGGGCACCACCCTCGGGCACCCCGGCGGCCACGAGCGCCGCGACGTACTCCTCGCCCGGCAGATCGCGGTAGACGACCTCGCGCCCGATCAGCTCGCCGATCACGGCAGCCAGCTCCGGGTAGTCCCAGGCGTGGTCACCGGACAGCTCGTAGACCTTGCCCTCGTGGCCCTCACCGAGCAGCACGGCTGCGGCCGCGGCTGCGTAGTCGGCGCGCGTCGCGCTGGCGACCCGACCGTCACCGGCCGCACCGAGCAGCACACCCGTGGCCCGGGCACCCTCGACGGAGCCGACGTAGTTCTCCGTGTACCAGTTGTTGCGCAGGATGGTCCAGGTCAGGCCGCTGGCGTGCAGCGCCGCCTCGGTGACCCGGTGCTCCGGGACCACGACGAGGTCGGAGGTGTCGGCGTGCGACGCGCTCGTGTACACGATGCGGCCGACACCCGCCTCCACCGCCGCGTCGATGACGGCCTGGTGCTGGACCGCGCGCTGACCCACCTCGCTGGAGGAGACGAGCATGACGGTGTCGGCGCCGGTGAAGGCGGCGACCAGCGTCTGCGGCTCGGTGTAGTCCAGGGCGGCGACCTGGACCCCGAGGTCCGCAACGGTCTCGGGCCGACGGGCACCGGCCACGACCGTTGCCGGGTCGGCGCCCGCGGCGAGCAGCTCGGTGACGATGAGGCGGCCGAGGTGGCCGCTGGCTCCGGTGACGACGATCGACATGGGTCCTCCAGGTGTAGGGGTGGTGCCACCTGCCCAACACGGGGGCGGGGTGCGCTCTTCCCATTTCGTTGACCGTTCACCGACCTGGTCTGTGACGTGCGTCACGGGAATCCCAGTCCAGGCGACGCGATGGATCAGCGCGGAGCGCGCACTGCCGATCGGAGGGGTTCGGCGTGCGAAGGAGGACGGCCATGGCCGGGACGAGGGCGCCCAGGCGACGACTCACGCTGCTCACGCGACTTGTCAGCGCGATCGTGGTCGCCGCGGCCGTGATGGGCGCCGCGATCGCCGCTGCGATGGTGCGACTCGCCCAGCTGCGGTCACTGCCCGACGACGCGCTGTGGCACGGCACGGTCGCGGTCGCGACGTCGGCGGCCTCGACGGCGCTCGTCGTCGGGATCGTGCTGGCAGCCGCGACCGGCGCCGTGGGGGTCGCCCTCGTCGGACGGGCCGTCCTGCACGACGCCCACGAGGTCCAGTCGGCGCTCGACGCGCTGGCCGTCGGCGACCTCACCGTGCACCCGGCGGTGCACCGCGACTACGAGCTCGGTGACATGGCCGATGCGCTGAGCCGCAGCCTCACCGTGGTGGCCGGGACCATCCGCCACGTCGAGGAGCTCGCCGAGCAGGTGCGCTCGGCCAGCGCGGCGCTGTCGGCCGCGGGTGTGCAGCTGGCCGAGGAGTCGCGGACGACCAGCGGACAGGCGGGGCTGGCGGCCGCCGCAGCCGAACAGGTGAGCGTGAACGTGCAGATGGTGGCCGCAGGCGCCGAGCAGATGGGCAGCTCGATCAGTGAGATCGCGCAGAACGCGTCGCGAGCGGCGCGGGTGGCGGCTCAGGCCACGGAGGTGGCGGCGGCGACCAACGAGCAGATGGCCCGGCTCGGGGCGTCGAGCCAGGAGATCGGTGCCGTGGTCAGCGCGGTGACGCAGATCGCGAAGCAGACGAACCTGCTGGCACTGAACGCGACGATCGAGGCTGCTCGTGCTGGTGAGGCCGGGAAGGGTTTCGCGGTGGTGGCCGGTGAGGTCAAGGACCTCGCGCAGGAGACCGCCAAGGCGACCGAAGACATCGCCCGGCGGGTCGAGGCGATCCAGTCCGAGACCGGTGGCGCGGTCGACGCGATCGGGCAGATCGCCGGGATCGTGGCGCAGATCAACGACTACCAGACCACCATCGCCGCCGCGGTCGAGGAACAGACCGCGACCACCACCGAGATGAGCCGGGGGATCAGCGAGGCCGCGAGCGGATCGGGCGAGATCGCCGCCAACATCACCGGGGTGGCCTCGGCGGCCACCGCCTCGACCGATGTGGCCCAGCAGATGGGAGCCGCCGTCGCCGGCCTCGCCCGGCTCGCCGGTGAGCTCGCCGACGAGGTCGAGACCTTCAGCTGCTGAGCTGTCAGGACCAGACCGCCACGGCTGGTCCCCGCAGGCTCGCCCCACAGAACCAGCGGCACCACCCCGGGCGCTAGGACGCCCGTCCGCGGCATCCTGCCTGGATGCCCGACAGTCTCCTCAGCGAGAGCGAGCGCCCTAGAGCCGGCCGAGGCGGCGGCGCAGGCCGATCACCAGCACACCCGCGACCACGCCGGTCAAGACGAGCAGGTCGACCGGTGAGCCCGGCGCTGCGGCGACCGCGAGCGCGCCGGTCACGAGGGCGATGAGGAAGGCGTCGGCCTGCCACAGCGAGACGTTCAGAGACGACAGGTCGCCGAACGGGCTGGGCATCGGGGTCAGCAGCAGCACCGGCAGCGGACCCTTCGCGCTGTCGAAGGCCCGGATCAGCACGACGAGGACCAGCACCGCACAGACCGGCAGCACCCGCACACCGACGCCGAGCACGGCGGCCGCGCCGACGCCGACCGCCGTCGAGACGAGGGCGACGGCCAACGGAGCCAGGCCGTGACGGATGAACAACGCCGGTGTGGTGTAGCCGTACAAGGGTGGGGCGACGGCCGCGTCTGTGGCGTGGCGAAACCCGTCGGTCAGCGCGCCGAGCGCCAGGTAGGCCAGCGCCGCGCCGAAGGCGGCGAGGACCCACCCGGTCGGCAGGCTCGTGGCCACGGCGAGCAGGACGACGGCGACCACGAGGGAGACGACGCCGACGGCGAGCCGCACCGGAGTGCGTGCTGCGCCGACCAGATCCCGCACCAGGAACAGGGCTGCCGACGGGCCGCCGCGCACCGCCCGCCAGCGTCGGCCGACCGACGGCCGGGCGCGCAGCCCGCCGAGGGCATGCGCGACATCGCCGGACAGGGCTGCGGTCCCGACGGCACGCCAGCGAGCGGCGTCCTCGGCCAACCTGGCGCTACGCAGCAGGTCGAGCAATGGCCTCGCAGCCCCGACGGCGACGAATGCGAGCAGGACCAGGGCGACGTCGGAGAGGGCGAACGACGTCGCGGCCGGCGGCCAGGCAACCGCCACCCAGTCCCACGGCAGGACTGCCCCGACTGCGGGGACCGCCAGCCCGAGCACTGTCAGTACGGTGAGCAGCCCGCCGACGAGCCCGGCCACTCGCGGGGACGCTGCTTGCCCCGCGAGCCAGGTCACCGCACCGACCACCGCGAACACCGCGCACAGAGCCATGAACCGCACGGCACCGCCCAGGCCGGCGACCCCCGCACCCATGAAGACACCACCGAACAGCACCGCAGCCGCCAGGAGTGCCGCCACGGCGATCGCGGCCTTGGTGACAAATGGACGAACCAGGGCGCGATGGTGTGGCAGGTCGGTGTCGGCCAGCAGCCGCACGAACGCAGGCTCGAGGTTGACCGGCCCATACAGCGCCCCCAGCCACACCAACCCCGCCAAGGTCAGCCCCAACGCCGCGCCTACCGCCGCGACGCTCGACGGCCCGACCAGGGCCGCCAGCGAGGGCGGGGCGGCCAGCGCAAGCACGACGGCCCGCAGGATCGGGAACGCCACCAGCGGGGTCATCAGCGCGGCCAGGTACAGGCTGTAGGCCATGTCGGACGCGCCGCGTCGCGCGCCCCGGGCTCGGTAGGCACGCCGCAGCGCGCCCAGCCGTTCACCTGTCGGCTTCATCGCCGTCCTCGACCAAGGTCAGCGTCTGGTCCGCGATCCGATCCACGAGCGACTGGCTATGGCTGGCCAGCACAACGGTGGCACCGGCGGCCTTGCGACGACTCAGCGCGTCTCCGACCAGGGTGAGCCGTCCGGGGTCCAGACGCTGCTCCGGCTCGTCCAGCAGCAGAACCTCGAACGGCCGGGCGAGGATGACCGCCAGCACGTACAGCTGGGTCTGACCTGACGACAGCTCGTGCGGGAACCGCGATGCG
>JAHIJU010000431.1 GCA_018898235.1 Actinomycetota bacterium
GACTTGTCCCAGACGCCCGCGTGCATCTTCTTGTCCAGCACCGTGAGGCGTCGGGTCAGCGCGATGATGTCGGCCAGTGCGATCTCGACCACCGACCGGGTGTTGGAGAACGGCGCGTTGAAGACGGCGACGCCGCGCCGGGCGGCCGCACCCAGGTCGATCTGGTTGGTGCCGATGCAGAAGGCACCGACGACCTGCAGATCCGGCGCCGCTGCGAGCGCGGCGGCGGTGACCTGCGTCTTCGATCGGATGCCGAGCATCTCGACCCCGTCGAGAGCCTCGATCAGCTCCGACTCGTCGAGTGCACCGGTGCGGGCGACCACCTCGAAGCCTGCGGTACGCAGGATCTCGTGGGCGTGCGGATGAAGGTTCTCCAGCAGCAAGGCCTTGGGCACGCCCCTATGGTGCTCCTGTCCGCTGTGCGAAATTGCACGCGTCCGCCGGTCGGGACGTCGGGGGTTCTCAGACCTCGAGTCCGGACGGCAGCGCCCTGGAGTGCACGAGGTGCAGCCGCTGCGTCGGGCGGGTGAGCGCGACGTACAGGTCGCCCGGTCCGCCGTGCTCGAGCACCAGGGCAGGCTCGGCCAGCACGACGACGTCGAACTCCAGCCCCTTCGACTGCAGCGGGGTGAGCAGCACGAGCGGCGCGTCCAGGTCCGCGGCACCGCCGTGCGGGGTGGCGGCCACCGATCGGCCGAGCGCGGTCAGCGCCGCGGTGAGCGCGTCGAACCAGCTGCGGTCGGCGACCAGGGCGACCCGTCCGCCACCGCCGGCGAGCAGTGTGGCGGCGGCGCCGTCGGCGATCTGGGCGACCTCCGTGACGATCTGCGCCTCGTCGACCTGGACCACCTGGTAGGCGTCGGGCACCTCGCGCGCCGAGGTGAGCGGGCTGACCGGCAGGCCGGCCGCGGTCGCGAACCGCGTCGCGGCCTGCTCGATCGCGGCGGGTGTGCGGTAGTTGACGGTCAGCTGGGCCAGTCGCCAGGAGCCTGCCAGCACCGGGTCGAGCGCCTGCGCCCACGACCGCGCCCCCGCGCTCGACGCGGTCTGCGCCACATCGCCGACGATGGTCAGCGAACGGGTCGGCACCCGGCGCAGCAGGGCACGCCACGCCATCGCCGAGAGCTCCTGCGCCTCGTCGACCACGACGTGGCCGTAGGTCCAGCTGCGATCGGCCGCGGCACGCTCGGCCGTCGTCAGCGACGGCCCCGACCCGGCGAACCGGTCGGCCAGCATCTCGGCGGAGACCAGGTCGCCGGCCCCGGTGGTGGCAAGCACGTGCCGGGCGTACTCCAGCTCACCGGCGCGAACCTCGGCCTGGGCCTTGGCGTGGGCCTTCGCCGCCTGGTCGTCCTCACCGAGCAGCTCGGCGAGCTCGTCGAGCAGCGGCACATCGTCCGGTGTCCATGGGGCGTGCCGGTCGCGGACCAGCAATGCCCGGTCCGCCTCGGACATGTCGGGAGCCGCCTCGGCGAGCCGCCACGGCTTGGCGTAGAGGTCGCCGAGCACGCCTTCGGGGGTCAGCGGCATCCAGGCGAGGTTGAGCGCGACCCGGACGTCCCGTTCGCTGCGCAGGTCCTCGATCACCTGTGCCCGGTCCTCGGAGTCGACGGTGCCGGCGAGCTGGCGCACGTACTGGTCGGCCAGCCGGCCCAGCATGTCGCGGACGAAGGAGATCCGCGCAAGGTTGTGCGGTCGGTGCTGGCGTCGCGTACGCGCGATCGCCGCTGCGACGTCATCGGGTCGGATCCAGACCACGATCCGGTCCACCGTGATGCGCACCGGGGCAGCAGGAACGCGCTGACGTGCCCGGACGGCACGGGCCATCACCTCGGCCATCTGCCGCCGGCCCTTGACGCGTGCCGTGTCGGGGTTCTCCTGACCGGTCGCCTGCAACCCCGGGACGAGCTCGGCGATGGTGGTCGTCACCACACCGGTCTCGCCGAGGGAGGGCAGCACCTGGTCGATGTAGCGCAGGAAGGTGCGGCTGGGGCCGACCAGCAGGACACCCGACCGTTCGAGCATCCGGCGGTGCGCGTAGAGCAGGTACGCCGCCCGGTGCAGCGCCACGGCCGTCTTGCCCGTGCCCGGACCGCCCTGGACGACGAGGGCCCCGCCCAGCTCGGCGCGGATCACGAAGTCCTGCTCGGCCTGGATCGTCGCGACGATGTCGCCCATCCGCCCGGTGCGCCCGGCCGCCAGCGCCGCGAGCAGGGCGCCCTCACCGCTGAGGGCACCCAGCTCGTCCGTTCCCTCCGACAGGTCGAGGACCTCGTCCTCGACCCCGGTCACCCTCCGGCCTGCCGTGATCAGGTGCCGGCGACGGCGGACGCCGTCCGGATGGGCTGCGGTGGCGCGGTAGAAGGCCTGGGCCGCCGGCGCGCGCCAGTCGGTGAGCAGCGGCGTCTGCTCGGTGTCGGTCAGACCGATGCGTCCGACATACCGGCGCTCACCCTCGGTGAGGTCGAGCCGACCGAACGCGAGCCGTTCTTCGACGGCCTCGAGCTGGGCGAGACGGTCCTCGTACAGGGTGGCGAAGGCGTCGCGTTCGCTGCGGTTCTGCGGTGAGCCCGACGGGCGCTCGCGGCGGACGGCGGCGAGCCGCGCGCGGGTCAGACCGCGCAGGGTGTCGAGCCGGTCGTACACGATGTCGAGGACCGACTGCTCGGCGGTGAGCTGGTCGGCTGGTGCGTCCGGGGCCGGGCCGTCCGTCGGCTCCGGGTTCGCGACCGTCGTGCTCACCGTCACTGTCACCGTTCCCGTCGCTGTCGCCGTGCGTCGTCGCGTGACGACGGCCGTCCATTATGGCGCACCCCGCGGTCCGTCGGATCGGTGGGCGAACGGTGGAATCAGCGCGGGGTGCTCGACGTTGGACCGCACAGGACGGTGCGATGAAGGGAGCATGATGCTCGATCCGAGCGAGCTGTACGAGGTCGACGAGCAGGTGGCGGTGAGGGTCCCGCACGCCGGGACGGGGACCGGGCCGGTGCTGGTGCACGCACTGCGTGGTTTCGTCGATGCCGGCGCCGCGGGACGGGTGACGACCGAGCACCTGCTCTCCGAGCTGCCGAGCGAGCGTCTGGTGACCTTCGACGCCGATCAGCTGCTCGACTACCGGTCCCGGCGGCCCACGATGACGTTCGACGCCACGAGGTGGTCGGACTACGACGAGCCCGAGCTGGTGGTCGATCGCGTGGAGGACTCCGACGGGATGCCCTTCCTGCTGCTGCACGGTCTGGAGCCGGATGTGCAGTGGGAGCGCTGGATCGCTGCCGTGCGCCAGATCGTCGAGCGTTTCGAGGTCCCGCTCACGGTCGGGGTGCAGGGGCTCCCGATGGGCGTTCCCCACACGCGGCCCACGACCATCTCGGCGCACGCGACGCGGTCGGCTCTGGTGGCCGATCACTCGGCGTGGTTCGGGACGGTGCAGGTGCCCGCCAGCGCGGCCGCGCTGCTCGAGCTGAGGCTCGGCCAGAGCGGTCACGACGCCATGGGGTTCTCGGTGCACGTCCCGCACTACCTGGCCCAGTCGCCCTACCCGACGGCCGGTATCGCGGCGCTGGAGCAGGTGGAGCGCTCCACCGGATTGCGGCTGCGGACCTCCGCGCTGCTGCCGGCAGCCGAGCGGTCCATCGCCGAGGTCGACCGTCAGGTCGCCGATCAGCCCGAGGTGGCTGCTGTGGTCGGTGCGCTCGAGGAGCAGTACGACTCGTTCACCCGCAGCATCGGGCGCCCGGGTTTGCTCGCACCGGGTGGTGGGTTGCCGACGGCCGAGGAGATCGGCGCCGAGTTCGAACGTTTCCTGGCAGCCCAGGACGGCACGGTCGACGACGGTTCCGCGGACCATTAGTCGGAATGCACAGGTTCGGCCGCACTCGTGGCGCACGCGACACCTGCGTGGAAAGATGCGATTCGTCGCAGTGAAAGAACAACGGCATGACGGGTGCGGTCCCGCCAGGCACCGCACCGCCGGCACGCTGGCCTGCTGCGGCACGGGTGCGGGCGCGGTGCCCGATTGCCCGGTCGGCTGGACAAAGGAACGGGAACATGGCACAGGGTGCTGTCAAGTGGTTCAACGGCGAGAAGGGCTACGGCTTCATCGCCCAGGACGGCGGCGGTGCGGACGTGTTCGTCCACTACTCCGCGATAGAGACGCAGGGGTACCCCACGCTCGAAGAGGGCCAGCGCGTCGAGTTCGAGATCACCCAGGGGCAGAAGGGCCCGCAGGC
>JAHIJU010000432.1 GCA_018898235.1 Actinomycetota bacterium
GGCAATCCTTCCGGTGGTGATGCCACCGGTCGCTCCCCTGCATCCCCTGGAACGACGAGAGCCCCGCGCAGGCGCGGGGCTCGTGATCCGTGCACGGCCGAACCGCCGCACGAAGCTGAACTCTCACCTGCGCTGGCCCCCGCTGCTGCGGGACTTGGGACGACCCGGACCTGTCCGCGCAGCGTCTAGCGCTCTGCGATCAGGAGGGGCCGGCGACCGGCGGTCTTGGGCGGGGTCAGCCTACGGCACGGCGGCGTCCCGACCAAAAGCGGCAGGATCGAGCGCACCTCGGGCCCGCTCCGCCGAACGGCACCCGCGCTCAACCGGCACCGTGCGCGGCGAAGCTGCACCAGCTCACGAACCCGCCGGGTGCGGCGCGGTCCAGCTGCGCCCGGGCCGCATGCAGCGCGCGGGCCATCGTGGCGCCGGCGGCGAGCTCGCGGTGCAGCGCGACCATCAGCCCGACCGCCTCCACGTCCGGCACCGCGGCGAGACTGGCGACCACGGCCGTCGTCCCCCGGGACAGCGTGGCCGACACGAAGCCCAGCACCTCGTCCCCCGCGTAGGCGACGTCCGCACCGGAGTGGCAGGACGCCAGCACCAGCCGCCGCGGCGCGGCACCGGCCCCGTGCAGCTCCTGGACGGTGACCGGGCCGTCGGCCAGCATCACCGAGGAGAACATCGGGCTGTCCGCGCGCAGCACGCCGTGGCAGGCGAGATGTGCCAGGTCGGCGCCCGCGAGCGCCGCGAGCACCGCATGCGCCGTACCGTCCTGGGGGCCGAGCACCTGGGCGCCCGGGTGCACGGCACGCAAGGCCTCGACCTCCTCGCGTGCGCCGTCCAGATCCGGCCCGGCGACCAGCACCGTGCGCCCCGACGGGGCCGGACCGCCCGCCGTGCGCAACCAGGCCGCCGCCGAGGGCGCGAGTGCCACCGGGGCCTCGTGGAGCGCCGACCACGGAACCGAGTGCAGCAGACCGACCGGGACCACGACGAGCTCGGCGTCCGGCGCGACCCCGAGCGGTTCGACCAGCAGGGTGCGCAGACGCACCAGACGCGCATCGGCGTTGACCCGGGCCGCCTGCGCCGACGCCGGGCTGCTCGGGTCGGCGAGCCGGCGCAGGGCGAACAGCAGACCGTGCAGCTGGTCGGTCACGGCCTGGAGCCCGGCCAGCTCGACCAGCCGCGCACCACGCCCGTCCAGGACCACCGCCACCAGTCGACCGCCGTGCTGCCCGAGCTCGACCAGGACCCGGCCGTCCAGCGCGGCCCGCAGCCGGGCCACCCCCGGTGGCGCACCGCCGACCCGTCGCGCGGTGCCGCGCGGCCGCCACGCGTCCGCCGCCACCCGCCGCACCGGCTCCGCCTCGGCCTGGAGGACCGTCCGGAGGGTCGCACCCGCACGGTCGCCGGGCTCGACGCCGGGCGACGCGAGCCGCTCGGCCGGCGGCAGGAACGGTTCGCCCACCGAGCCGATCAGAGCCGCGGCGCGGGTGCGTTCCATCCAGCGCAGCACCTGCACCGGACGTCCCGTCCCCACCAGCACACCCAGACCGAGCTCGCCGAGCTCGGCGCCGTGCCCCGAGGCAAGAGCCCGCAGCTCGATGGTGGGCCGGTCGTCACGCAGCCGCGCCACCTCCCGCAGCCCCGCGCTGCACTCGGCGAGCGCGCGCTCGTCGTCACCGCGCAGCAGCGCCGCACGCGCCCCCGCCACATGGCCCCGGGTGCGGACGAGCGCCGGCCCCGAACGCGCCAGCCCTGCGGCCCGGTCGAATGCCCGTGCCGCTGCCAACCCCTGCCCGAGCCTGACGCCGACCTTCCCCGCAACCAGATGCGCATCGACCGCCGCGTGCAGGTCACCGGCCGCGTCCAGCCGCCCGGCGAGCCGACGTGCCGCCACCAGGTCCGAGGGCGCGACCTCGTCGAGTCCGACCCGGGCCTGCACGGCGATGAGCAGGGCCCGGTCCCGCCAACCCGGCCGACGTTGCGCCCGGGCCTCCTCGGCCGTCGCCGTCGCGACGTCCTGCGCCCCCACCAGGTCGCCTTCGAGCAGCAGGTACCGGGCCCGGCGCAACCGCGCCTCCAGCCGCATGAGATGGGCTCCGGCGCCGTCGAACTCCGCCTCGGCCCGACCGGCGGCATGCACCGCCTCCGGCAGCAACCGGAGGTCGGCCATGACGTCCGCGAGCTCCCCGTAGTGCTCTCCGAGCGGCAGGTCCGCCGCCCGGTAGAGGCGTTCGGCCTCCTCGAAGTCCCGCAGGGCCGCTCCCAGGTGACCGGCGCGCGTCGCGATCCAGGC
This sequence comes from Actinomycetota bacterium, assembly GCA_018898235.1. Lineage (GTDB taxonomy): Bacteria > Actinomycetota > Actinomycetes > Actinomycetales > Cellulomonadaceae > Cellulomonas. Next base: position 2,300 of record JAHIJU010000432.1, read on the forward strand.
CCGGCTCCCGGTGGTCGGCGCAAGCATCGACGGTCCGAGCGGGCCGGCCCGGACGACCGCATCGGTCGCGCTGACCAGCGCACCCTCGTAGTCGCCCTGCTCGGCGAGGGTGAGGGCGAGGTTGTTCGCCACGATGACCGCACCCTGGGCATCCAGCCCCCGACGGCCCAGCAGCTCGCGATACAGCGACGCTGCCTGCACCGGGCGCCCGGAGTTCTGCTCGAGGACCGCGCGGGCGAGCAGGGTGCGGACCTCGAACCGTTCACGCTCATCGGGGGCGACGAACGGATCCGCCGCCATGGCCGCGCTCGCGGCAGCGAGGTCCCGTCGGGCGGCGGCCGGGCGGCCCAGCTCGAGAAGCACCGACGCGCGGCTGGCCAGCACCGTCGCCTCGACACCACGCGCCCCGGCCCGTCGAGCGGCCCGCAGCGCACCATCGAGCAGGCGGCGGGCCTCCCGATCGCCCCAGTGCGCCCGATGGGTCCAGGCCACAGCCCGCAGTGCCTCGGCCAGGAGCTCGTCGTCGTGCCAGGCCCTCGCACACAGGACGACCTCGGCCGCCACGGATCGCGACGACCGCGGGTCGGCGCCCCGATCCTCCGCAAGACTACGAACCTGTATCAGGAGGGCGTCGCGCTCCTCCTGACTGGCGGGCCGGTTCGACACCCCGGGGGCTGCCCCTGTCCTGCGTGCCTGCCCCATCTTCCCGATCATAGAGACGCCCAGAGGAGCCCACAGGTGAGCAGGTATCCGAGCAGTCCGCGCGCATTGGGTCGTCCGTTCGGACAGGACTACGACCGTCCCGACCTCAGCGGACCGGAGGCGGACCGCGCTGCACGTGGCGTGCGGCGCCAGGTGCGCGAGCTGGGGCCCGACCGTCACGGGGCCGACGAGGAACGCGTCTCGCTCGCGCTGGAGCGGATCGGGGCCCGGTGGCGGGGCCGGTCCCGCATGCTCGGGGTGCAGCCCACCCGCCGGGGGGCCCAGACCTACACCGTCGGCGGTGAGCTGCTCGTGGCGGCCGCCTCCTGGCCGCACCTGGAGGGCTGGGCGGCCGACCACGGTCTGGACCGCGAACCGGTCGGCTGTGCCGACCTGGAGGACCGGCTCGTGCGGCTCGTGGCCCGGGACCCGCAGACGGACCTCACGGCGCTGGCCGCCGAGCTGCGGTCCGACGGCCACGCCGCCTCGCTGTCGTACATCACCCCGTCGGCGCCGATCATCAAGCCGTGGGGCGGTATCGGGGCTCCCGCGCTGGTCCCGTTCGGGGAGTACCACCCCGGGTCCTCGGAGTACGGGCGCGGAGTCCGGGTCGCCGTGGTCGACACCGGCATCGCCGCTGCCACCCGGCCCGATGGTTGGCTCGACGCGGTCGAGCGCGAGGCCGGCGAGCGCTCGAACATCGACCCGCTCGACGCCCTTCCGGCCGACGGCTACCTCGACCTGTCCGCGGGGCACGGGACGTTCGTCGCCGGACTCGTGCAGCAGGTCGCGCCGGGCGCCGACATCACGGTCTACCGCGCCATCGGCACCGCGGGGACGGGCAGCGAGGTCGAGGTCGCCTGCCAGCTGATCCGCGCGGTGCGCGACGGAGCCCAGGTGGTCAACCTGTCGCTGGGCACCCCGAGCGTCTTCGACGAACCGCCGCTCGCGCTCGCGACCGCATTCGACGTGATCCGGGAGATCGAGCTCGAACGCGGCTGGGAGACGGTCGTCGTCGCGGCCGCCGGGAACCTCGGCGACGACAGCCCCGTGTGGCCCGCCGCGTTCGGCCGGGTGGTCGCGGTCGGCTCGCTCACCGCGCAGCTGCGCCCCGCCGCCTGGTCCAGCCGTGGGCACTGGGTGGACTTCTCGACCGTCGGCGAGGGCGTCGTGTCCACGTTCGTGACCGGCACCCAGTCGCCCGACCTGGTCCCCGATCCCGAGACCTTCGGTGACACCCCGTGGGCCCGCTGGACCGGCACCTCGTTCAGCGCACCCCAGGTGACCGGCGCCATCGCCCGCGCGATGACCGAGCACGACCTGTCGGCGCCGGACGCCGTCAAGGAGCTCCTCGCCACGGGCCGGCCGGTACCGGGCCTCGGCCGCGCCCTGCACGTCCTGCCGGGGGTCTAGGTGCTGGGCGTCATGGAGCGCCATGATGTCGCCCTGGGGATGTCCAGGACGTGGAGGACCGACGTGGACGCAGGCCGGCCGGACGGCCCGATCGAGGATGCGGACGTCGCCGACCTCGTCGCCGGTGCGCTCGCCGGGGACGAGCGGTGCTGGGAGGAGATCGTGCGTCGGCACAGCCGACTGGTGCTGTCCCGCATCCGGCAGTTCCGGCTCACCGTCCACCAGGCCGAGGACGTCGCCCAGACGGTCTGGCTCAACCTGCTGGAGCACCTCGACGGGCTTCGCGATCCGGCCGCCCTGCCTGGGTGGATCTCGACGGCGACCCGCCGCGAGTGCCTGCGGGTGTCCCGGCTGGACCACCGCGACCTGGCCGTCGACCCTCAGTCCGACGGCTTGGAGACGGCCGTCGAGGAGGACATGGGCGCTCGGCTGCTGCTGTTCGAGCTCGTCAGGGCCGTCCGCGACGGCCTCGCCGAGCTACCCGCGCGGCAGCGCGAGCTGCTCGTCCTGCTGGTGGCGGACCCGCCACTGAGCTACGGGGAGATCTCACGCCGACTCGACATCCCGGTCGGCTCGATCGGCCCGACCCGAGCCCGGGGTCTGGCACGTCTGCGCACCACCGATGCGATGGCGTCCTACCTGCGGGCCCACCCCGACGACAGTGCCGGGAAGAGAGGGGTGCGCGATGCCGTGGCGCTCGGTTGACAGGGGGAACGACATGGGAGATGAGCTGACCACCTGGCAGGTGGACGATGAGGTGCTCGCCCGGCTCGTCGCCGATGCGCTGGCCCAGGCCGGTACCGCCGAGGTGGTGGACCGGGCCGCCGGGCGGGCGTTCGCGACGCACCAGGCGCTCCTCGAGGCGCGGCGTGACCTCGATGTCGAGCTCGCGCTGCTGGAGCTGGTGCACGATTCGCTGGAGGTCACGGCGAGCGCTGTCGTGCGCAGCCGCGACGGATCGGCGCCCCGCTCGTTGGAGTTCCGCGCCCAGGACGGCACCGGGCTGGAGGTCGAGCTCCGGGACGGGGTGGTCGAGGGCCAGCTGATCCCGCCCCGCGCCGGTCAGGTCACTGTCGTGCTGGGCGACGGGGGCACGACGGAGGTGGACACGGACGACGTCGGCTACTTCCGGGTGGAGGCCGATCTTCGCGGACCGGTGCAGCTGCGGTTCGCCGATGGGACGGGCACCTCGAGCACCGAGTGGCTGACCTGGTAGGTCCCTCCCCCGCTCGCCTGACCTCCTCTGCGGCCGGTCAGGACGGCCGGGCCGCAGGGTGCGGCGTGGCACCCTGCGGCCCGGTCGTCCGCCTCCGTCGGCGCCGGTCGTCGGCGAGCTCGACGAGGGCGCGTGGTACCGGGCCGGTCAGCTGAGGTCGGTGACGACGACGCGTGCGACCGTCGGGTCCTTGAGCATCGCGTAGCCCTCCTCGATCTGCGCCAACGAGATCTCGCGGGAGACGAGCTCGTCCAGCCGGAACCGCCCCTCGAGGTAGAGCCGTGCGTAGAGCGGGATGTCGCGCTTCGCCGTCGTCGATCCCATGTAGACACCCTCGACGTGCAGCCGCCCGCCGAGCAGCTCGACCGCCGAGATCTCCAGGACCGACGTCGGGTCCAGCACACCGATGAGGTACAGGCCGCCGCCGGGGGCCACCATCTGCAGCGCCTGCTGGGTGACCGGCTTGAGACCGACGAAGTCGAACACCGCGTCGGCGCCGACCCCGGTGATCCGTCGGACCTCCTCCACCGGGTCGGACGTCGCGGAGTTGATCACATGGGTGGCGCCGAACCGCTTGGCTCGGTCGAGCTTCTCGTCCGCGATGTCGATCGCGATGATCGTCGCGGCACCCGCGGTGACTGCGCCGTTCAACGCGTTCAGCCCGACTCCACCCACGCCGATGACGACGACGGCGTCCGAGGGCTGCACGTCCGCGGTGTTCAGCACGGCGCCGGCACCGGTGACCACGCCGCAGCCGAGCAGCGCCGCCTGCGGCCAGCCGATCTGGTCGGGCACCTTGGCCAGCTGGTGCTCGTGGATCAGAGCCTGCTGGGCGAACCCGCCCAGGCCCATCCCCTGCCCGATCGCGACGCCGTTCTCCGACAGGCGAGGGGGCTGGCCGTCGGCGCGCAGGGTCGCCTCCGGGTGCGCGCACAGCACCTGGTTCCCGGCCTGACACTGGGAGCAGGTCCCGCAGTACTGCACCAGACAGCCGACGACGTGGTCGCCGACAACCAGGTCGACGACATCCGGCCCCACAGCGGTGACCACGCCCGCGACCTCATGTCCGAACACGGCGGGCGGCTCCCAACCGAGCGGGTACTTCGCGGCCAGGTCGTCGGTGTGGCACAGGCCGGACGCCTTGACCTCGACCAGCACCTCCTTGCCGATCGGTGCGGCGATGTCGACGTGCTCGGCGAGCTCGAACCCCGCGCCGAGCGACCGGACGATCGATGCCTTCATGGTGACTCCTCCTCGTGAACCGTCGACAGTGACGGCGTGGTGGGGCCCGCGTGCAGCCACGCAGGCATCAGGGCGAAGAGATGCTGAGCCAGCGCCTCCTCGTCGAGGGCGAGGTCGCCGACCAGCCATGCGACGAGCACATGGGTCGAGGCGGCCGAGACGTAGGCGGCGGCGACGTCGGCACGCAGCGGCGCGGGGACGCCGCCGATGCGGTCCATGCGCCGGGCCAGGGCGGTCTCGATCGCCCGCCGCAACCCGTCGGTGACGACGGCCCGGGTGCGCTCGGCGCCCAGCACCGCCGCGAACAGGGTTCGGTTCTCGACGAACACCGCGACGAGCCGGCGCTGCGCGTCGAGCATCGCCGCGTGCGGCTCGACCTGGGCCTGGCCCTGCACGTACGCCGCGATCGCCGCAAAGTGGGGCTCGAGCAGCTGGAGCGCCAGGTCGGCGAGGTCTTCGAAGTGCGTGTAGAACACCGACCGGCTGACCCCCGCCGCATCGGCGACCGAGCTGACGGTGACGCCCCGCCCGTCGCCGGACAGCTGGCGGATAGCCCCGAACAGACGTGCTCTGGTGCGGGCTACCCGGGGATCGGCGGAACTCCTCAGCTGCACCCGCAGCTGCGCCGGTCCATCCTCGTCGACGGTCACGTCTGGGACGTTAGTCCCATTTCTGGCCACCTGTCCAGAACGTCGTCACGGGATCCGGGTCCGGTCCGCGCCCAGGTCGGCCGGCGATCGCGGGGCCCGCCGAGCCGACCGCAGCACGCACGACGGCCCGGCCCCCGAAGGGGCCGGGCCGTCGTCGTCCGAGGGTGCGGTCAGGCCGCGTCCTCCTCGGTCAGAGCCTTCTGCCGGTTCTGGTCGACCAGGATGCCGGGGCCCATGGTCGTCGAGAAGGTCGCCTTGGTGATGTACCGGCCCTTGGACGAGGCCGGCTTGAGCCGCATGATCTCGTCGAGCACGGCCGCGTAGTTCTCCACCAGGGCGATGTCGGTGAACGACACCTTGCCGATGATGAAGTTCAGGTTGGCGTGCCGGTCGACCCGGAACTCGATCTTGCCGCCCTTGATCTCCGCGACCGCCTTGGCGACATCCATCGTCACCGTGCCGGTCTTGGGGTTCGGCATGAGGCCGCGCGGACCGAGCACCTTGCCCAGGCGACCGACCTTGCCCATGAGGTCCGGGGTCGCGACGGCCGAGTCGAAGTCGGTGTAGCCGGCGGCCACCTTCTCGATGAGCTCGTCGCCACCGACCTCGTCGGCACCTGCGGCACGGGCCTGCTCGGCGCGCTCACCGACGGCGAACACCAGGACGCGGGCGGTCTTGCCCGTGCCGTGCGGCAGGTTGACGGTGCCGCGCACCATCTGGTCCGCCTTACGGGGGTCGATGCCGAGGCGGAACGCCACCTCGACCGTCGAGTCGTACTTGGTGGTCGACGTCGCCTGGGCCAGACGGACGGCCTCGAGCGGGGTGTACAGCCGGTCCTGCTCGATCTTCTCGGCGGCGGCCCGGTAGGCCTTGCTGCGCTTGGTCATCTGCTCTCTTCCTTCTGCAGTCGTGGTAGACGGGCCGCGCGCGGCCCTGCCACTGGGGGCAGTCGTCAGTCGACGACGGTGATGCCCATGGAGCGGGCGGTGCCCGCGATGATCTTGGTGGCGGCGTCGAGGTCGTTCGCGTTGAGGTCCTCGAGCTTGCCGGCGGCGATCTCGCGCACCTGGGCCGTCGTCAGCGACGCGACCTTGGTGGTGTGCGGGGTCGGGGAGCCCTTGGCCACACCGGCGGCCTTCTTGATGAGCTCGGCGGCCGGCGGGGTCTTGGTCACGAAGGTGAACGAGCGGTCCTCGTACACCGTGATCTCGACCGGGATGACGTTGCCGCGCTGCGACTCGGTCGCCGCGTTGTACGCCTTGCAGAACTCCATGATGTTGACGCCGTGCTGGCCCAGGGCAGGACCGATCGGCGGCGCCGGCGTCGCTGCACCGGCGTTGATCTGGAGCTTGATGAGCCCCGTGACCTTCTTCTTCTTCGGGGGCATGAGCCTTCCGTTCTTCTCGTGGGCCGACGCCGTGGGCGATGACCCGGTTGCAGCACCCCGTGTCGGGGCGCTCCGGTCAGATCTTGGAGACCTGACTGAAGGACAGCTCGACCGGGGTCTCCCGGCCGAAGAGCGAGACGAGGACCTTGAGCTTCTGGCCCTCGGGGTTGATCTCGGAGATGGTCGCCGGCAGCGTGTCGAACGGTCCGCCGTCGGTCACCGTCACCGACTCGCCGATGGTGAAGTCGACCTCGATCTTGGTCGCGGCCTTCGCGGCCGCTGCCGCAGCCGGGGTCTTGGCCTGCACCGTCGGGGCGAGCATCGAGAAGACCTCGTCGAGGGTCAACGGCACCGGCTGGTGGGTGTGCCCGACGAATCCGGTGACACCGGGCGTGTGACGCACGGCGCCCCACGACTCGTCGGTGAGGTCCATCCGGACCAGCACGTAGCCGGGGATGCGCACCCGCTTGACCAGCTTGCGCTGGGCGTTCTTGATCTCGACGACCTCTTCCAGCGGCACCTCGACCTGGAAGATGTAGTCCTCCATGTTGAGGCTCTGGGTGCGGTACTCGAGGTTCGTCTTCACCCGGTTCTCGTAGCCGGCGTACGAGTGCACGACGAACCAGTCCCCGGGAAGCGAACGCAGCTTGGCCTTGAACACCGCGACCGGGTCCTCGTCCTCGTCGTCCTCGTCGACGACGTCCTCATCGGTCGCCGGGCCGTCGGTCTCCGACTGGTCGACCTGCGGCTCCGCCGAGTCGGGCGCGTCGGTGGGTTCGGCCTCGACCGACTCCTCCGCGACGGGGCTGCCCTCGACGGCGGCCACCGACTCGAGGACGTCCTCGAGCTCGGCCTCGGCGCCCGGGGTGGGCTGCGACTCCTGCGACACGTGCAACCTGCTTTCTGACGGTGGGGTGCCGCGGACGGCACCGGACGGGGTCAGCCCCCGAAGGCCCAGAACGTGAACTTGCCGACCCCGAGGTCGACGACGAGCACGAAGGCCATCACGACCGCGACGAACACAAGGACTGTCGTCGTGTAGCTGATCAGCTCCGACCGGGTGGGGCGCACGACCTTCTTCAGCTCGGCGACCACCTGCCGGACGAAGGTGACGAGGCGGGCGAACAACCCGGGCCGGGCTTCGGTCTTGCGCCCCTTGGGCGCACCCGAGCGCGGCTCGGCGTCGTCGGCACCCGAAGCAGCGGTGGCAGCGATGTCGCTCACGTCCGTCCTCGTCCCCTCGGAAACTGTCGGTCTCGACTTCTGGCGGTCCTGGCATCTGGCGGGCTCGGCATCTGGCGGTCCCGGTATCGAGCGGTCCCGGTGCCGCCCGGCCCGCGGACCGCTCGAAACACACCAAGCCCACCACATCAGGCCCAACACACCCCGGCCACCGTTCATCCGCGACCCGGGTCGGGTGCGCAGGGCAGACAGGACTCGAACCTGCAACCTGCGGTTTTGGAGACCGCTGCGCTACCAATTGCGCCACTGCCCTACGGCGGCACCGATCTCATCCCCCCGGCGCATCCGGCCGGACCCGGAAGTCCGGGACCGGCGCGTGGGCACGCCGCAGCATGACGATCGTCAACCGCCGGGGGACAACTGTACGCGACAGGGGCAGGTGGGTCGAACTGCGGACGGCACCGGTCCTCGGCCTGCCCGGTCTGCCACGATGGTCGTCGTGAGCCAGCCTGCCGCCCGTCCCCGCGTCTCTGCCCGCATCGGCGCCATCGCCCCGTCCGCCACCTTGGCCGTCGACGCCAAGGCCAAGGCGCTCAAGGCCGCCGGTCGGCCGGTCATCGGCTTCGGGGCAGGTGAACCCGACTTCCCGACGCCCCCGGCCATCGTCGAGGCCGCGGTGCGGGCCGCCGCCGACCCGGCCAACCACCGGTACACCCCGGCGGCCGGGCTGCCCGCACTCAAGGACGCCATCGCGGCCAAGACGCTGCGCGACTCCGGGTACGAGGTCTCCCCCGCGTCGGTGCTCGTGACCAACGGCGGCAAGCAGGCGGTCTACCAGGCGTTCGCCACCGTGCTGGACCCGGGCGACGAGGTGCTGCTGCCGACGCCGTACTGGACCACCTATCCCGAGGCCATCCGGCTCGCGGGCGCACGGCCGGTCGAGGTCGTCGCCGGGGCCGACGCCGGTTACCTGGTCACGGTCGACCAGCTCGAGGCTGCGCGCACCGAACGCACCAAGGTGCTGCTGTTCAACTCCCCGTCGAACCCGACGGGCGCGGTGTACTCCCCCGAGCAGACCGAGCAGATCGGCCGCTGGGCGCTCGAGCACGGGATCTGGGTCATCACCGACGAGATCTACGAGCACCTGGTCTACGACGAGACCGTGTTCACCCCGATCGTCAAGGTCGTGCCCGAGCTCGCGGACACCACCATCGTGCTCAACGGGGTGGCCAAGACCTACGCGATGACGGGCTGGCGGGTGGGCTGGATGATCGGCCCGTCCGATGTCATCAAGGCCGCGACCAACC
>JAHIJU010000433.1 GCA_018898235.1 Actinomycetota bacterium
AGCCCGCAGCCCGCAGCCCGCAGCCCGCAGCCCGCAGCCCCCGCGCTGGCGCCCCGGGAACTGGTCAGTTGGGGACCCGCCCTCGGCGTGTCGCGGCGACCAGGTGACCAGTTCGGCCCCACCGGGCGCCACCAGCCCCGCCGGGTGCCGCCAGCCCCACCGGGCGCCACCAGCCCCACCGGGCGCCACCAGCGCCGCCAGCCCCGCCGGACCCCGGCGGGCGGGGTAGGGGAGGCCCGCGCGAATGGACAGCCTGGACTGAGCAGTTTAGGCTGTCTGTATGTCCACCTCTGCATCCGACGCACCCAAGGCCGCCGCCGTCGCCCACGATCTGCGCGTGGTCGTCGGGCGGCTGCGCCGACGGATGCGCGAGGTCGCCACCGACGGGGAGCTGAGCCCGTCGCAGGTCTCGGTGCTCAGCAGGCTGGGCAAGGGCGAACCGGGAGCTGACACCGCCAGCGGGCTCGCCGCCCTGGAGCACGTCCGGCCGCAGTCGATGGCCACCACCCTCGCGGCGCTCGAGGATGCCGGGCTGATCCGCCGGGACCCCGACCCGGCCGACGGTCGGAGGCTGGTCGTCACCCTCACCGACCCCGGGCGCGAACGTGCGGTGGGGGACGGCCAGGCCCATGAGCAGTGGCTCGCCCGGACGATGGCCGAGCGGTTCGACGCCGACGAGCTCGCGGTCCTCGCCCGGGCCTGCGCACTGCTCGCCCGGCTCGACGAGCAGTGACGGACGTGCTCCGTCCGGCAGCACCGACGGGTTTCGACCGTCACCTCATCCCGCCGCTCGCGCTCGGCGCCCTGCTCAACCCGATCAACTCCTCGTTGCTGGCCGTCGCCCTCGTCCCGATCGGGCTGGCGCTCGGTGCCCCGGCATCGGAGACCGCGTGGCTGGTCGCCTCGCTCTACGTGACCACGGCCGTCGGACAACCCGTCGTGGGCCGGTTGGTGGACCGCCACGGCCCACGGCCGCTGTACCTGCTCGGTGCAGCCCTCGTCGGTGTCGGGGGAGTGCTCGGAGCCCTCGCGCCCTCGATCGGGCTGCTCGTCGTGGCGCGGGTGGTGATCGGGCTGGGCACCTGTGCGGGATACCCGTCGGCCATGTCCCTCATCCGCAGCGAGCAGCGGCGCACCGGGATCGCCAGTCCCAGCAGCGTGCTCGCGATCCTGGCGGTCACCACCCAGGTGGTCTCCGTGATCGGGCCGAGCCTGGGTGGGCTGCTCATCGCGGTGGGCGGCTGGCGCGCGATCTTCACGGTCAACGTGCCGTTGGCGCTCGCCTGTCTGGTGCTCGGCTGGTGGCGGATGCCGACCGAGCGTCCGGCCCGTGAGGAGGACCAGGCCTTCGACCTGCTCGGCACCGGGCTGTTCGCCGCCATGCTCGTCAGCCTGCTGCTCGTCCTCATGGCCCCCGACGCGCGGCACCTGCCGTTGCTGGTGGTCAGCGTCCTGGCGGCCGCAGGGTTCGCGCGCCGCGAGCTGACCACCGCGTCACCGTTCCTCGACCTGCGGCTGCTCGCGGGCAACGGGCCGCTGCTGCGGACCTACCTGCGCCAGCTCCTGTTCGCGATCGTGTCGTACTCGATCGTCTACGGGTACCCGCAGTGGATGGAGGGATCGCGGGGGCTGAGCCCTTCGGGGGCCGGCCTCCTGGTGCTGCCCATGTTCGCCTCGGCGATCACCGTGACGGCGCTCAGCGGTCGGCGCCCGCAGATCCGGGGCAAGCTCGTGGTCGGTGCCTTCACCCTGCTGGCGGGGTCGGCCGCGCTCCTGCTGGTCGACGACCGGAGCCCGATGTGGCTGCTCGTGGCCATCGCGGTGCCGCTCGGGGTGCCGCAGGGGCTGAACAGCCTGGCCAACCAGAACGCCGTCTACCACCAGGCGAGCGCGGACCGGGTCGGCTCCGCTGCGGGGTTGCTGCGCACGGCCATGTACCTGGGCGCCATCGTCTCGTCCGCCGCCGCCGCGGCGGCCTACGGCACCCGGGCGAGCACCTCCGGGCTGCACCACCTCGTGCTCCTGCTGCTCGGGTGCAGCGCGTTGCTGTGCGTGGTCGCGCTCACCGACCGGTCGCTGCGGGGGCTCGGCACCGAGCCCGCGCCCTCCTGAGCCGGCGCCCGGTCCTGCCGCACCCGACGGTGGTGCGGCAGGACCGGACGCCGCCGGGCGTCAGGGGACGATGTGCCCGGCGGTCTCGAACAGCTCGTACCACTCCGGCCGGGTGAGCGGCAGGTCGGAGCCGAGCGCGGCGCCGGCGACCCGTTCGGGGGTCGTGGTGCCCAGCACCACCTGGATGTTCGCCGGGTGCCGGGTGATCCAGGCGGTGGCGATCGCGATCGGCGGTACGTCGTACTTCGCCGCGAGCCGGTCGATGACGGCGTTGAGCGCCGGGTAGTCGGCCGACCCGAGGAACGTGCCGTTGAAGAATCCGGCCTGCAGCGGCGACCACGCCTGGAGCGTGATGTCGTGCAACCGGCAGTAGTCGAGCAGCCCGCCGCCGTCGCGCGTCACCGACTGCTGCTCACCCTCCATGTTCGCGGCCACGCCCTGGGCGATGAGGTTCGAGTGCGTGATCGACAGCTGCACCTGGTTGGCGACGATCGGCTGGCGCACGTACCGGCGCAGCAGCTCGATCTGACCCGCGGTGTGGTTGGACACACCGAACGCCCGGACCTTGCCGGAGGCGTGCAGGTCGTCGAACGCGCGGGCGACCTCCTCGGGCTCGACCAGTGCATCGGGGCGGTGCAGCAGCAGCACGTCGATGCGGTCGGTGCCCAGTGCCTGCAGCGAGCCCTCGACCGAGCTCGTGATGTGCTCGTAGGAGAAGTCGAAACCGGCGTTCGCCTCACCGTCGGGTCCGCGGACGATGCCGCACTTGGTCTGCAGCGTGACGGCGTCGCGCTCCGACGGGGTCAGCGCCAGGGCCTGGGCGTAGCGGCGCTCGCAGTGGTGCAGCGAGCTGCCGTAGACGTCGGCGTGGTCCAGGAAGTCGATCCCTGCATCACGTGCGGTGCGCACGAGGGTGCGGATCTCGTCATCGGACTTGTCGGTGATGCGCATGAGTCCGAGCACGACGTTGGGGGCGACGATGTCGGTGCCGGGCAGGGTGAAGG
>JAHIJU010000434.1 GCA_018898235.1 Actinomycetota bacterium
GTGCGGACGGCCCTGCAGGAGGCCGGTATCGAGTACGACTCGGCCGACGTCGTGTTCTACCCGGCCACCCAGATCGAGGTCGACGTCGAGGGCGCGCGCAAGATCCTGCGGCTCCTCGACGCGCTCGAGGACTCCGACGACGTGCAGAACGTCTACGCGAACTTCGACGCCTCCGACGAGGTCCTGGCCGAGCTCGACGCGGAGGAGTGAGCCCGTGGCGCGTGGCGTGCGGGTCACGCGCGCTGCGGCTGGGACCATGACCTCGTGCGCGTGCTCGGAGTCGACCCAGGCCTGACCCGGTGCGGTCTGGGTGTCGTCGACGGCCTGCCCGGGCGCAGGCTGTCGATGGTCGCCGTCGGGGTGGCCCGCTCGGAGCCGACGCAGGACGTCGACCAGCGGCTCCTGGTGATCTCCACGCGCATCGAGGAGTGGATCGAGGAGCACGCACCCGATGCGGTGGCGATCGAGCGGGTGTTCGCCCAGCACAACCTGCGGACGGTGACGGGGACCGCCCAGGTCGCCGGGATCGCGATGCTGGCGGCCGCGCGCAGGCGGATCCCGGTCGCCCTCCACACGCCGAGCGAGGTGAAGGCGGCGGTGACCGGTTCGGGTCGCGCGGACAAGGAGCAGGTCACCTCGATGGTGACCCGGCTGCTCGTCCTGCCGGCGCGGCCGACCCCCGCCGACGCCGCCGATGCCCTGGCGCTGGCGATCTGCCACCTGTGGCGACCGGCCGGCGCGCTCGGTGCGCCGCAGCGTGAGCCGGGTGCGATGACCGCGGCCCAACGCACCTGGGCGGCCGCGGAGCAGGCGTCCCGCCGTCGCGCGTGAGGGACCGGGCTGTGCGACCGCGACCGCGACCGCGGGCGTGTCTGGGTCGTACACCTGTTCGGCACTGTGGCAGGCTTCCTCCCGGAAGGGAGCTCGTGTGATCGCATCTGTTCAGGGCACCGTTGAATCGGTCCGGCTCGACGCCGTCGTCGTCGAGGTCGGGGGGGTCGGGCTCCTGGTGCAGGCGACCCCGACGACGTTGGCCGGTCTGCGGGTCGGGGGAACGGCCCGGCTGGCGACCTCGTTGGTGGTGCGCGAGGACGCGCTGACCCTGTTCGGCTTCGCCGACGCCGATGAGCGCGAGGTGTTCGAGCTGGTCCAGACCGTGTCCGGCGTCGGACCGCGGCTCGCGATGGCGATGCTGGCGGTGCACAGCCCGGATGCGCTCCGACGCGCCGTGGCCCAGGAGGACCTGGCCGCCCTCAAGCGGGTCCCGGGCATCGGGCACAAGGGCGCCCAGCGGATCGTGCTCGAGCTCAAGGACCGGCTCGGCCCGCCCACCTCGGCGGCCCCCGCCGTGCCGGCCGACGACGGCAGGGCTCAGGTCGTCGACGCGCTCATCGGACTCGGGTGGTCCTCGAAGGCCGCCGAGGATGCCGTCGCGCGGGTGCTCGACGACAGCGTCGAGCCGGTGACCCCGCAGGAGGTCCCCGGGGTGCTGCGGGCGGCGCTGCGGACCCTGGGTGGCGCACGTGGCTGATCAGCCGGAGGGTGCCGCGTCGCTCGTGCGGCCCGGTGCCGACGACCTGGAGCGCGCGGCCGAGGCTGCGCTGCGGCCGCGCCGACTGGACGAGTTCGTCGGGCAGCGGGTTGTCCGCGACCAGCTCTCGCTCGTGCTGGAGGCGGCCAAGGGACGCGGGCGGGCACCGGACCACGTCCTGCTCTCCGGTCCGGCGGGGCTCGGCAAGACGACGTTGGCGATGATCATCGCGGCCGAGCTGGGGGCCTCGCTGCGGATCACGAGCGGTCCGGCGATCCAGCATGCGGGCGACCTGGCTGCGGTGCTGTCCTCCCTGGAGGAGGGCGAGGTGCTGTTCCTGGACGAGGTCCACCGCCTCGCCAGGCCCGCGGAGGAGCTCCTCTACGTCGCGATGGAGGACTTCCGGGTCGACGTCGTCGTGGGCAAGGGCGCCGGGGCGAGCGCGATCCCGCTGACGCTGCCGCCGTTCACGGTGGTCGGGGCCACGACGCGTGCCGGCCTGCTGCCAGCGCCTCTCCGCGACCGGTTCGGGTTCACCGCCCACCTTGACTTCTACTCGCCCGACGAGCTCGAGCAGGTGCTGGTGCGTTCAGCCGGTCTGCTCGGCGTGCCGCTCGGAACGGATGCGGCCGCGGAGATCGCGTCCCGGTCCCGGGGCACTCCCCGGATCGCGAACCGGCTGCTGCGCCGGGTGCGTGACTGGGCGCAGGTGCGTGGTGACGGGCAGCTGTCGCTGATGGCGGCGCGTGCGGCCCTCAAGGTGTACGAGGTCGACGAGCTCGGGCTGGACCGGCTCGACCGCGCGGTCCTGGACGCCCTCTGCCGCAGGTTCGGTGGCGGGCCGGTCGGCCTGACGACCCTGGCTGTCGCGGTGGGTGAGGAGCCGGAGACGGTCGAGACCGTCGCCGAGCCGTTCCTGGTGCGCGAGGGGCTCGTCGGGCGGACCCCGCGGGGCCGGGTCGCGACCTCCGCGGCCTGGATTCACCTGGGGCTCACCCCCCCGACACCGTCCGGCAGCCTGTTCGACTAGTCCCGTCAACGCGGAGGCCCCCTGGTGCGTTGGAGCGCACCGCCGGGGCGCCTAGACTGCCCCGGTCGCCGTCAACGCGAAGGATGCCTCACCCATGGTCTATGCCCTGCCCGCTGCCGCCTCCTCGGGGGCCGGTCAGTCCA
>JAHIJU010000435.1 GCA_018898235.1 Actinomycetota bacterium
CGGTAGTCGGGGATGCCGGAGTCGGTCGAGACACCCGCGCCGGTGAGCACCACGAACCGCCGACCGGACAGCAGCGCGATCAGCTCGTCGAGGGTTCCCACGTCCTCACCGTAGGCGGGGTGGGCCCCGGCACCGATTCGGCTGCAGGCGTCCGGCTCCGGTATCCTGCTCGGCGGTAGCGTGTCCGAGCGGCCTAAGGAGCACGCCTCGAAAGCGTGTGTGGGTGAAAATCCACCGTGGGTTCAAATCCCACCGTTACCGCCAGTGGTGTCCTGACGAAACTCAGGCTCCTGTAGTGACGAAACCCGCTGCGCGGGCCTCTGAGGGGGCTGGTGCGGCGGGTTTCGGCGTCTGTGGGGCCTTCGCGCGGTCGGCGGCGCGAGGGATCGTGCGGCTATGAGCGCCCGACCTTCATGATCGGTTGCTGAGCGGGTGCACCGGTAGCCCGCTGGCCGGAGGCCGCGGGCTGGAACGTGGTGGTACTGGTGTGTTGTGGGGGTCAGGCGGCGGCAGGCTCGGGGCTGCCGCGTTCGCAGGCCTGCTGCCGGGTGACGAGCTCGTAGCCGACGACGTCGTAGTTGTTGTGGCTCATGAGGTTGGTGACGTCGGGGGTGTGAGGGAGGGGTAGGTCCTGGCGGCAGGATGGAAGTGCGACCAACCTCCTGCTGAGCGAAGGACCTACCCCTCGATGAGTCACGCTAACGCCCCGTTCACGCCCGAAGGCAGGCTGCGGCTGGTGCGCCGCTGCGCCCACCGGCCGATCGCGCACGTCGCTGCTGAGGCGGGTGTCTCGCGACAGTGCTTGTCGAAGTGGAAGGCCAGGTTCGACGAGCTCGGTGAGGTCGGTCTGGTGGACCGGGCCTGCGTTCCGCACGCATCGCCGACCCAGCTGGACCCCGACCTGGTCGTGCTGATCGAGTCCTGGCGGCGCGAGCACAAGTGGTCGGCCAGGGCGATCCATCTTGAGCTGACCCGCCGCGGCCACCGGGTCTCGGTCGCGACCGTGGGACGTTGGCTGGTGCGCTTGGGGATCAGCCGGCGTCGCGACATCGATCCCGATGGGTCGACCAACCGGACCGTGGCCCGCATCGTTGCCCGCTACCCCGGTCACATGGTCCACCTCGATGTGAAGAAGGTCGGGCGGATCCCCGACGGCGGTGGCTGGCGCGCTCACGGCCGCGGATCAGCAGCGGACAAGGCCGCCCAGCGCGCCAAGACCAAGGGCGCCAAGGCCGGCTACGTCTACCTGCACTCCGCCATCGACGGCTACTCCCGCCTGGCCTACACCGAGCACCTGCCCAACCAGACCGCTGCGACCACGATCGGATTCTTCCACCGCGCCCGTGCGTTCTTCGCCGCCCACGGCATCGGCCGGCTGGTCCGGGTCGTCACCGACAACGGCCCGAACTACACCGCGAAGGCGTTCGTGCGGACGGTCACCGCCATCGCTTCCCGCCACCAGCGGA
Source organism: Actinomycetota bacterium (assembly GCA_018898235.1). Lineage (GTDB taxonomy): Bacteria > Actinomycetota > Actinomycetes > Actinomycetales > Cellulomonadaceae > Cellulomonas. Next base: position 1,467 of record JAHIJU010000435.1, read on the forward strand.
TCCGCCCACACACCCCACGGAACAACGGCAAGGTCGAGAGATACAACCGGACCCTCACCGAAGAGCTCCTCTACGCCCACATCTGGACCAGCGAGGGCGAGCGGGTCGCGGCGATCAAGATCTGGAACATCCACTACAACTACCATCGGCCCCACACCGCCGCCGGCGACCCGCCCCCGGCCTCACGCCTCCACCAAGGCGTCACCAACCTCATGAGCCAGAACAGCTAGAAGCAACCACCCCCGGTCGTCACAGCCTGGCGCACGGCTCAACGCCAATGCCGGGACACCCTGAGAGCTGCATTGCCCTCGTTCCTGGTGGTGCCGTTGTCATCCGGTTCCTTCCAGATCGCCACCCTCGTGCCGGGATGGTTCCTGGACGTCACGCAGCGCGTCATACCTCATCGCCTCGATCTACGTGAGGAGCAGTTCGAAATCGTCAACCTGGGCTCGCGGGCTATCACCTATCTTGTGCTCGGAGCGAATCCTGCGGGCACGTGCCCGAACCTCTTCGGCCTCCATGGAGCCATTCGTCAGATGGGCCTCAACGTCCTCCAAGAAAGCCGTGACCTGTGACCGGAGAGCGCCAGTCGGGTGGTCCTTGAGGAAGTTGCGAACGAGGCGCTTGACGACGGCCGACTGGCTAGACAAACACTCCAGTCCCGCTCGGCGTGACGGGCTTCCCGCTCTCGTCGAACACGTTCATCGCCAACTCGAAGCGCAGCCCACACTGCTCGGTGGCGTCAATCCAGCTTCCCTGGACACGGAGATCCTCCGGCGCTCCCGGGAGAAACGCCGACACCGGCCAATCCATGTCGCCGATCAGCTTGCACCCCCGTTCGAGCATCGCGGTCTTTGTCGCTGGCTCGTCGTCGACGAAGAAATGCACGTCGTGGACGCAGGGACCGTTGGAGTCCAGTGTCTTCTGCCACGAGTCCGGCAACGAGCCTGGTGTGATGAACTGCCACACCACTCCGCCCACGGTGACATGGCGGCAGACGGCGTTGCAGGCTACCTCGATCCCGGCGGACAGCTCCGGTTCGCACGTCTCGGCGCCGAGCACGTCCTGCATGAATCTTGCGGCCGCGACCGGATCGGGATGAACGATCTCACTGTGCTGGAATGTCGTCGAGTTCACCTGCCTTCCAGTGAGGCAGGGCGTCGCAGGATCACCGTTCTCGTCGTTGATGTTGGCCCCGAGTTCGAAACGCAGCCCGCACTGCTCGGTGGCGTCGATCCAGCATCCTTGGACACGTTGGTCCTCCGGCGCTCCGGGGAAGAATGCCGACATCGGCCAGTCCATGTCGCCGATCAGTTTGCAGCCCCGATCGAGCATGGCGGCTTTGACTTCTTGCACGTTGTCCACGAGGAAGAAGTCGTCGTGGATGCAGGGCCCGTTGGAGTCCAGTGTCTTCTGCCACGAGTCCGGCAACGAGCCTGGTGTGATGAACTGCCACACCACTCCGCCCACGGTGACATGGCGGCAGACGGCGTTGCAGGCTACCTCGATCCC
>JAHIJU010000436.1 GCA_018898235.1 Actinomycetota bacterium
AGTTGGTAGAGCATCACCTTGCCAAGGTGAGGGTCGCGGGTTCGAATCCCGTCGTCCGCTCGGAGACTCAAGGAGTCGGCTCTCAGCCGAAGTCTCATGGTGGAGTGGCCGAGAGGCGAGGCAGCGGCCTGCAAAGCCGTATACACGGGTTCGAATCCCGTCTCCACCTCGCAAGAGCAGTTTCACGGGCGATTGGCGCAGCGGGAGCGCGCTTCCCTGACACGGAAGAGGTCACTGGTTCGATCCCAGTATCGCCCACCAGCATCACCACAGGTCAGAGGCCGTCTCGGAGAGATCCGGGGCGGCCTTTGCGTTGCCCGAAGGGCCCCGTACCCCAACGCGTACCCCAACGCGGTTCTCGCGGACGTCGCCGTACGCTGCCGGACGACGACGTCATTCCGTCCATCGGCGGGCGCGGTTCGCAGGCTCGCGGGTGCGGTCCGCGGGCTGAGTGCCCGCGAGATCAGGATCGAAGGATGCCTGAACGTGTCTCCATCGCCGCGCGAGCCACTGCATCCGAGACGTGGCCGTAGACATCGGCCGTGATCCGGATGTCGGCGTGCCCGAGCAGGGTGGCGACCGCCTTGATGCTGACGCCGGCCTCGATCCACGCCGTGGCAGGTGAGTGGCGCAGGGTGTGAACACTGACGCCTGTCCGGCCGGCCTTCGACGCTGCGGTCGTGAGCACGCAGGACGTTGGGCGGATCCATCGGCCGACCGGACTCGGTGGTGAACACGCAGCCCTCATCGGACCACGCGGAGCCAGCGAGCCCTCTCAGCTAGGTGTGTCTCCCTCATGTACATAGCCAGGTCAGGCCAGGCGTTGAGGGTGACGGCGGTGCGGTAGGTGATGGCGATCTTGTCGTAGCGGGTGGCCAGGCCTCGCCAGTGCTTGGTCAGGGTGAAGGAGCGTTCGACGACGTCGCGACCCTTGTGGGCGTCGGCGTCGAAGGCCGGTGGGACCCCGCCCTTGGGCCCGCGGCGTTTGCGGGTGGCGGTCTGCTCGTTCTTCTCGGGGATGACCGCGCCGGTGCCGCGTCGGCCCAGCTCGGTGCGGATCACCCCGTCGTTGCGTTGTCCACCGGTGAGCACCACCGCCAGCGGTCGACCCCGCCCATCGACCGCGTGGTGGACCTTCGTGGTCGACCCGCCGGTCGGGGACCCCGCCCGGGCGACGGCGACGCCACCGGCGGGCGACGCCGCCGACCAGTGCGCGCTGAGCGTGGGGGACGACGCGGACGCCGTCGCCGCGGTCACGAGGTGGAGCCCGCGTCAGCTCGAGGAGCGCCCGGCGCGCCGGGCCGCCGGTGCCCAGGACCTCCTCCTCGTCGACGTACGCCAACCAGGCGAGCGGTCGATCGTCACCATCCCTGGCGCCCTGGCAGTACCGCTCGACGCCATCCTGGAGGGTCGCGGGCTCGCTGAGATCTCGCGGGAGGGCGACGTCACCCTCTACTGCCGAAGCGGGGCGCGCTCCGAGCAGGCGGCGCTCGCGCTGCTGGCGGCCGGGTACCGGAGCGTCGCCCGCCTCGACGGCGGCATCCTGGCCTGGATCGGCGAGGTCTCACCCGACCTCCCGCGCTACTGACCGCACAACCCGATGACCGCCGGTCGAGACGTGTGAACGATGGGTTCAGACAGGTGTGAGCCATCGACCAGGACGGGCATCGTGGAACAGCACAGCTCGCGTGGCCGGTGTGCCGTGCGCTCAGCGACCGACGTGACGACTGGCGCCGCCCGGTGAACCCCGTCGTGACGGTCCGTTGCTTCGCCGGTGGCGCCGAGGCTGCCGGGTTGAGCACCGAGTCGCTCCCCGCGGGCACCGTGGGTGAACTCGTCGACCTGATGGTCGACCGCCACGGGCCGGACCTCCAGCGGGTGCTGACCCGCTGCTCGCTGCTTGCCGGCGGGGTCCGCGTGTCGGACCAGACCACGACCCTGGCCGACGGCGCCACGGTGGACGTGCTGCCACCGTTCGCGGGCGGCTGACGCCTCCACCGCGACAGGTCGGTTCGGCGGGCAGCCGACAGCGACCCGAGCGGGCTGCTCAGGCCAGCCCGACCCAGACGTGCGAACCGTCGGCGAGAACCTCGCGCCTCCAGACGGGCAGCTCCGCCTTGACCGACTCGACCAGGGCGCGACAAACGTCGAACGCGAGGGCCCGGTGAGCTGTGGCGACCGCGATCGCCAGCTCCCCCACCTATACCGTACCGACCCGGTCGCTCACCGAGACACCGAGCACGCCGGGCGCGTCGGCCGCGGCTGTCGCGAGCCGCCCGACGGCGTCATGCGCGGGAACGGCCACCGAGCCTGCGGACGCAGCGAGGGACACGCGCGCCGCGGCGGGGATCATCGACTCGAAGGGGTGGCGCCATCGGTACGCGCAGACCTGGCACAACGAGTCATCGTCATCGACCGCCACCAGTGCACCGCCGCACCGCGTGCACGCCCGGGCGTCGCGAGCCACGAGGAACTGCGGCATACCGGCGAGCAGCTCGGCCCAGCTGTGCCGCCCCCGCGTGGTGATCGCCTGCTCGGGGCACAGCCGCAGGCACTCCCCGCAGTCCACGCAGGCCGCCGGCATCTGCCGTAGCGACAGGTGCTCCACCGCCAGGTCAGCACTGCCGCGGGACTTGTGCAGCCGCAGCGCGTCGGTCGGGCACGCGCGCACGCACACCCCGCAACCCGAGCAGCCGACGACCGACAGCACGGCGCTCGGCGCCTCGAGGTCCGCCAGATCGGCTGCACGGCCTGTCGAACGGGCCTCCGCGGACGCGGGAGCGAGACCTGTGGTCAGCCGCCGCAGCGCCCCGAGCATCCGCTCCCGCTCGGACCCTGCCCGCTCCGCGACCGGCCCCGCCACGGACGCGCCCCGCAGCAGCAGCAGCGAGCGCCGCCCGACCGGCAACGCGTGAGGGTCATGCACCGCACGGCGCGACGTGCCCGGATCGGCACCGACGGTCACGACGCGGTCGGTCCGACCGCACGCGGCCAGCAGTCGGTTCGCCTCAGCGATCCGACCGTCGACCTCCGCCGGGGACTCGCACCCGTCGAGCCGGACCGTCACCCCGGCGACACCTGCGGCGACCAGCTCGAGGTACGCCGACGCCGGGAGAGCCGCGAGGCACTCGCTCGCGCGGACCACCGTCGGCCCCCTCCGGCCCCGAGCCGGGTCGGGGTGCTCCCTGCAGGAGAGCTCCAGGTAGACGGGCCCGGGCTGCTGACCGATCCAGCGCAGCAGGGGACCCAGCCAGGAGTCGGAGCGCTCGCTGGGGTCCCCCACGGGCTCCGGTGGAGGTGTCACGGCGCCAGGTCGTCGCGGGCCCGACCCAGGGTGGCGGTGCCGAGCGCCGCCACGCCTCGGTAGAAGCTGGTCGTCGCGTGAGCGGCGACGAGCCCGAACAGGTCGGGTGCCCACCGCAGCACGTGATCGGTGAGGAACCCGTGGTGGGCGGCCAGCGTGGTGTCCAGCACGAACTCGTCACCCGCCTCGATCGCATCCAGCGCCCGCGTGCACAGCTCGGTGAGGAAGTGCAGCTCGAGGCCGAGGTGGTCGTCGGGCTCCCGGTTCAGCCGTGGTGCGACGAGGTCAAACGCGCGGTAGGCCGAGCGCACCTGCATGGTGGGCTCGTCGAAGAGCAGCCGGTCGGCCGTCAGGTGCACCGACTCGTACGGGGGGGCAAGGAGCGGGCCCGGACCGACGAACAGGTCCGCATAGTCGCGCCGCAACGACTCGAGGGTCTCTGGCTCGACGTGCTCACGGGCCACGCTGTCACCCGCTCGCGTCGCACCTTCGCCCGCGGAGGGCCCACCATCGCGACCCAGGGACCGGGCGAGGAGCCGCAGCCCCCGCGTCGTGTCC
>JAHIJU010000437.1 GCA_018898235.1 Actinomycetota bacterium
AGCGGCGCGGGCTGGGGCTGCACATGGACGGTGCGCGTTTCGCCAATGCGGTGGCGGCGCTCGGCTGCCATCCGGCCGATCTCACCTGGCGCGCCGGCGTCGACGCGCTCAGCCGTGCTCCGGCGGCTTACGCGGCGCAGGCCCGAGCCGGTCGCGGTGGACCAGCCCCACGAGCACCTGACGGTCACCGATGGCCAACCCCGCCGCGACCACGACGAGAGCCAGGAACGCACCACCGAGCCCGGCGCCGAGCGCCGACCAGATGCCCGGGCCGACGAATATCAGGACGGAGCTCACCATCCAGCGCCCGGTGACCGCGCCGACCACCCCGCAGACCAGGAGCACCGGCACCGTGCGCCGCAGACCACCGAGCGCAGAGCGCCCCGCGGCACGACCGAGCATGGCCACCGTCGCGACGCCGCCGATCGTCATCCCGATCGACGACGACGCCGCCAGCGCCCCGATGACGTCACCGTCCGCGCCGACGACCCAGAACAGCAGCAGCGCGCACACCGTCACCGTTCCCCAGCCGAACGCATTGACGACCATCGCCGCCCGGCCACGTTCGAGGGCGTACAACGTCCGCGACCCCTGGTACATCACGGCGAACCCCAGGAGCCCCGGGACCATGAGCGTCAGCGCCCGGCTCATCGTCGGCACCACGACCTCTGCCTGCTCGGGTCGGATCGCACCGAACACGAGCGCGATGGCCGGGGCCACCGCCACGACGGCCGCCGCGCCGGCGCCGGCAACCATCAGCACGCCCCGCATGCTCGCGGCCGCGAGCCTGGCGAACCGCTCCAGGTCACCGGTGGCCCGCCACGCCGACAGGCGCGGGAAGGCCGACGTGGCCAGGGGAACGACGAGGATCGCGTACGGCAGCAGGTAGACCTGCTGGGCGTACTGGTAGACCGGCCAGGTGCCCTCGGCGGTGCCGCGGCCGGCCAGCACCACCATCACCAGCACCGAGAGCTGCTGTGCCGCCACCGCTGCCACCCCGGCGAACGCGAGCGATCGGACCCGCGTCGCGACCCCGGGCGGGAAGCTCAGCGTCGGTCGCAGCCGCAGGTGCAGGGCACGCATCGCCACGAGCGCCGGGATGCACATGGCCGCCACGCCCGCCGTCGTCCCCCAGGCCAGGACGGCCAGCGCCTGCGTCGAGACCGCCGCAGGGTCGGTCAGCTCGCCACCGGCCAGCCGGCCGTACCAGAGGTAGGCCGCGATCGTGACCAGCGATGACAGGACGGGGGCGAATGCCGGCCAGAAGAACCTCTTGTGGGCCTGCAGCACGGCGTACGCCAGGACGGTCAGCCCGTACAGCGGGACCTGCAGCGCGAAGACCTGGACGAACGACCGGACCAGCTGACGCTGGGCGACGCTCTGGGTGAGCACCTGGGCCACTGGCCCGGCCGCCACCGCCAGCACGACGCCCAGCGGCACCAGTGCGAGCAAGGTCCAACCGAGCGTGGCGGAGACGATGCGCTGCACATCGGCACGGTGGTCGCGCTCGATCGGGTCCGCCAGCACCGGGATCACCGCACCCGCCAGCGCACCGCCCGCGGCGGCCTCGAACAGCACGTTGGGAACCGTGTTCGCCGCGGTGTACGCCTCGCCGATGGCCCGGGCCCCGACCGAGTGGGCCTGCACGAGCCAGCGGAGCAGCCCCAGCACCCGGCTCGCCGCGGTGATACCCGCGATCATCGCCGCCGCACCCGCGAGGCCCGTTCCGGGTCCTCGCGCGGGCCGGCTCACCGCGGCGTCCTCCGACCTGGGCGCCCCCAGGCATCGAGCTGACGCAGCACCGGCGTCCGCTCGATCAGACCGGTCAGGCTGGTCCGTTCGCTCAGCAGGGTCACACCGACGACGCCCGCGAGCGCAACCCCACGGACGGTGCGCGGAGCCGCCAGGACGACGGCCGTGCCGAGCACGGCGCCGAGTGCGTTCGCCCCGCTGTCCCCGAGCATGTCGGCCCCAGCCAGGTCCGCCCGGGCCACCCCTGCCGCGGCGCCGGCGACGGCCCCGGCCAGACCGGCCGCGGGCCCACCGGCGGCCAGCACCGCCGGGAGCGGGAGGGCGGCTGCCTTGAGCGCCCGGCCCGGTCGCAGGTCCAGCAGGTTCATCAGGTTCGCCGTCCCGGCGACCAGCGCCGCGGAGCTCAGCAGGTCGAGGGCCCGTGCCGATGCGGTTGCACCCTCGCGGTGAGGCACGAGTGCGGCCGCGGCGAGCGCCCCGGCCCCGATGCCGAGCACCTTGGCGCCCCCGGTCGTCAGCTCGCCGTGGGCGAGCGCGCCCAGATGCCCGCGCAACCCCTTGCGGACATGGGCGCGGTCCTCGGCCAGGTCGTCGAGGAGCCCGAGGCCGAACGCGCTCCCGCCGGCGACCGCGACGGCCGCCACGGTCCGCCACTGTCCGGTGACCGCACCTGCCGCGACCGAGCCGGCCAGCAGGCCGACGGTGAGGGCCGGGCCCTCGAGCATGCTCACGGGCGCACCCGTGTGGTTCGTCCTCATCCACCGGTCCGGGCCCCCGGGGGGCCTCGAACCGAGCGCGGCGCGCGCGATCCGTGCGCCGACGCCGCCGACCACCGCGCCGACCAGGGCCGGCACGGCCTCATTCATCCGCCGGTCCCCGCCGTCGGCGCCGCGGCCGTGCGGTCGGCGGGCGTCAACGTGACGGCGGGCGGCACAAGGTTCTCGGCGTCGCCGAACCCGTAGTGGCCGGCCTGTCCCCCGATCTTGGCGGCGAGCGCGAGCGGGACCTCGACCTGCGACGAGACCGCGTCCATGCCGGACACCGTACTCACC
>JAHIJU010000438.1 GCA_018898235.1 Actinomycetota bacterium
CGCAGCCCGTTGACCAGCAGGGTCAGTTTGAGCCGGACGAGGTGCGCAACCACTCCAAGCCCTCCCCCGCAGTGCGTCCGCCGACGAGCTGGACGAACCGATCCTCCAGCGTCGAACCTGCCCGCACCTCGTCGACCGTGCCCGCGGCGAGCACCCGCCCCGCCGCGACCACGGCGACGTGGTCGCACATCCGCTGGACCAGGTCCATGACGTGCGAGGACACGATGACCGTGCCGCCCGAGTCGACGAAGGCCGCGAGGATCTCCCGGATGTTCGCGGCCGAGACCGGGTCCACCGCCTCGAACGGCTCGTCCAGCACGAGCAGCCGCGGGGCGTGCACCATCGCGGCGGCGAGCGCCACCTTCTTGGTCATCCCGGCCGAGTAGTCGACGACCAGGGTCGCGGCGTCCTGCTCGAGGTCGAGCGCGTGCAGCAGGTCGGCGGTGCGCGCGACGGCCGTCGGACGGTCCAGGCCGTGCAGCAGACCCGCGTAGGTGATGAGCTGGCGCCCGCTGAGCCGGTCGAACAGCCGGACGCCATCGGGCAGGACACCGAACAGCGACTTCGCGCGGATCGGGTCGGCCCACAGGTCCACGCCCTCGATGAGGACGGTGCCGGCATCGGGCCGCAGCAGCCCGGTCGCCATCCGCAGGGTCGTCGTCTTGCCCGCGCCGTTGGGCCCCACCAGGCCGTAGAACGACCCCGCAGGGACGTCCAGATCGATGCCGCCGACCGCGACCTTGGCGCCGAACCGTCGCCACAGCCCGGTGAGTCGGACGGCGGGAGGTGCTGTCACATCCATGACTGCCACCCTAGGACCAGGCACCCGGGACCTGCACCGACTCCGGCCGGGATGCCCCGCGGCCGACCCTGTGGGTGCCCGGTGGGAGTCTGAGGTCATGACCTCGTTGCTCCTCGGGCTGGCCGTCGGCGCACTGCTCGGCCTGGTGATCGGCTGGTTGGTGGCCGGTCGGCGGTCGCTGACCGAGATCCATACCGCCCAGGTGCGCGCGACCCGTGCCGAGGCCCAGCTCGAGGCCGCCATGGGCGGCGACCGGGACCGGTTCGCCGCGCTCGCCGGGCAGGTGCTGGCCGGGTCGACCGACCAGCTCGTCCGGGCGGCCGAGCAGCGGTTCGCCGCCGACCACGAGGCGCAGGTGGGGTCGCTCATGGCACGTGAGCAGGCGTTCCGCATGCTCCTCGAACCGCTGTCACGCACCCTGGAGGAGGTCCGCGGTCAGCTCACCGCGACCGAGCACGCCCGGGCCGAGGGACATGCGGCCCTGGGTGCCCAGGTCACCGCGATGCGTCAGGACGCCGAGCGGCTGCGCAGCCAGACCGACCAGCTCGTCACAGCGCTGCACGCCTCGCAGGTGCGGGGCCGGTGGGGTGAGGTGCAGCTGCGGCGGGTGGTCGAGGTGTCCGGGATGGTCGCCCACGTCGACTTCGTCGAGCAGGAGCACGTGCGCACCGATGACGGGTCCCTACGACCCGACATGGTGGTGCACCTGGCCGGCGGCAAGCAGGTCGTGGTCGACGCCAAGGTGCCGTTCCTGGGCTTCCTGGAGGCCGCCTCGACCGACGAACCCGCGGCCCGCGCCGCCGCGATGGCGGCCCACGCGCGCCAGCTGCGTGCGCACGTCGACGCCCTGGCCGCCAAGCGCTACTGGGAGCAGTTCGCCCCGACGCCGGAGTTCGTCGTCATGTTCGTGCCGGTCGAGTCGTTCCTGCCGGCCGCGCTCGATGTGGACCCGGCGATCGTCGACTACGCGTTCGAACGTCAGGTGGTGCTCGCCACCCCGACCAGTCTGCTGGCGCTGCTGCGCACGGTGGCCTACACCTGGCGGCAGGACGCCCTCGCCGAGAACGCCCAGGCCGTCCTCGACCTCGGCAAGGAGCTGCACGGGCGGCTCGCCACGATGGGCACCCACCTGGCCAAGCTCGGCCGAACGCTGGAGTCCGCGGCGGGCGCCTACAACCAGACCGTCGCCTCGTTGGAGACCCGGGTGCTGGTGAGCGCGCGCAGGTTCGCCACCCTCGACGTCGTCGACGCGGATCTGGTGACGCCACCACCGGTCGACCTGCGGCTGTCCACCGTCGGGGCACCCGAGCTGCTGGCCTCGGTCAACGACCAGGTGGTCAGCCTCACCGGCCCCGACCCGGTGGTCACCGGGCAGGGGCCGACGAGCTCGACGCCGGCCCCCGCTGTCCAGCGATCCGAGCCGGCCTGAGGTCGCGGCGGTGACAGTCGCGGCTCAGGCGGGCTGGACGTCGAGCGGTCGACGGCCCTCGCGGCGCGGCCGTCGGTCCTCCTCGCCGGCCTGACGCAGGTCGGCGCGCAGCTCGCGGGGCAGCGAGAACATCAGGTCCTCGGTCGCCGTCCGCACCTCCTCGACCTCGCCGAACCCAATGGTGGCCAACAGGTCGAGCACATCCCGGACCAGGATGTCGGGCACCGAGGCACCCGAAGTCACCCCGACCGTCGTCGCACCGGCCAACCACGCCTGGTCCACCTCACCGGCCACGTCCACCCGGTAGGCGGCCCCGGCGCCGGCCTCGCGGGCCACCTCGACCAGCCGCACGGAGTTCGACGAGTTCGCCGAGCCCACCACGATCACCACATCGCAGCGGGCCGCCATCGACTTGACCGCCACCTGGCGGTTCTGCGTGGCGTAGCAGATGTCGTCGCTCGGCGGGTCCTGCAGGTTCGGGAACCGCTGCCGCAGCAGGCGGACGGTCTCCATGGTCTCGTCCACCGACAGCGTCGTCTGCGAGATCCAGACCACCCGATCGGGGTCACGCACCTGCACGCTGTCGACGGCCTGGGGGCTGTCGACCACCTGGACGTGCGACGGCGCCTCGCCCTGGGTGCCCTCGACCTCCTCATGGCCCGTGTGCCCGATGAGCAGGATGTCGAGGTCGTCCGAGGCGAACCTCACCGCCTCCTTGTGCACCTTGGTCACCAAGGGGCACGTCGCATCGATCGTCTGCAGCGACCGGACCTGCGCCGCGTCCCGGACGGCAGGTGAGACGCCGTGCGCGGAGAACACCACCCGCGCCCCTTCGGGGACCTCGTCGACCTCGTCGACGAAGATCGCACCGCGGGCCGACAGCGTCGCCACGACGTGGGTGTTGTGCACGATCTGCTTGCGCACGTAGACCGGTGCGCCGTAGTGCTCGAGCGCCTTCTCGACGGCCACGACGGCCCGGTCGACACCGGCGCAGTACCCGCGCGGGGAGGCGAGCAGCACGCGCTTGCGCGGCGATGGCGGGGTGGTCGTCACCGGCCCAGTCTAGGCGGCGGCCCCCGGCGTTCCCCGGGGCCCGCTCCCCCGACGACGGTCCCGGGCCCTGCGGAGCATGTCCGTGCCATGCGGCACAGTGGCCCCGTGACGAACGCTACCGGCCCCGAGGGCGGACGGCTGCCCCCACCGCTCATGGCGGCGCAGACCACGCCCGAACGCCCCTGGCCGGTGCGGCACCTGGCGCCCAAGATCGCCGACTACATCGCACGCATGCCCCCCGTCTGGGTCGAGGGCCAGGTGCTCAACCTCAAGCGCTGGAACCGGCGGGTGTTCCTCACCCTGCGCGACACCGACCTGGACATGTCGCTGTCGGTGACCCTGGACGCGGGCGCGCTGACCGGGCTGCAGGTCGCCGACGGCGCGCACCTCGTCGTGCACGCGCGCCCGCAGTTCTACGCCAAGCGCGGGGAGCTGAGCTTCGTCGCGGACGATGTGCGGCTCGTGGGGCTCGGCGAGCTGCTCGCCAGGATCGAGCACCTCAAGGGTGTGCTGGCTGCCGAAGGTCTGTTCGACGCGGCGCGCAAGGTCCCGCTGCCGTTCCTGCCCGCCGTCGTCGGGCTCATCTGCGCCCAGCAGGGCGACGCCGAGCACGACGTGGTCACCAACGCCCGCGCCCGCTGGCCCGGGGTGCGGTTCGAGATCCGACGGGTCACCGTGCAGGGCCCGCGCGCGGTCCCCGAGGTGACCGCCGCCCTGCTCGACCTGGACGCCGCCCCCGCGGTCGAGGTCATCGTCGTGGCCCGCGGTGGCGGCTCCTTCGAGGACCTGCTGCCGTTCAGCAACGAGTCGCTGGTCCGCGCAGCGGCCGCCTGCCGCACCCCCCTGGTCAGCGCGATCGGGCACGAGATGGACAGCCCGTTGCTCGATCTGGTCGCCGATCTGCGCGCCTCGACGCCGACGGATGCGGGCAAGCGGGTGGTGCCCGATGTCACGGCCGAACGCGCCGGGCTCGTCCAGGCCCGCGCCCGTGCGCACGTCGCCGTGGCCCGGCGGCTCGAACGGGAGCAGACCGCGCTGACCCAGCTGCGCAGCCGCCCCGTGCTGGCCGATCCCGCCACCATGCTGGACCCGCACGAGGTGCAGCTGACGGCCACCACCGGCCGGCTGCGACGCGCGCTGGAGTCCCGGCTGCTCACGCACCGCTCCCAGGTGACCGCGCTGGCGGCCCAGGTCCGTGCGTTGTCGCCGGCTGCGACCCTCGACCGCGGCTACGCCGTCGTGCAGCGCGCCGACGGTTCGGTGCTGCGGGACGCCGCCCAAGTCGAGGTGGGCGAGCCGCTCGCCGTCCGACTGGCCCGTGGGACGCTCGCGGTTCGGACCGTGTCGGGCGCGGCTGGTTGACTGACCCCGTGACCAGCGACGACCGCACCGCACCACCCTCGGGCGACGGGCCCGATATCGCCCAGCTGACGTACGAGCAGGCCCGTGACGAGCTCGTCCGGGTGGTCCAGCGACTGGAGTCCGGCGCCGGGACGCTCGAGGAGTCGCTCGCGCTGTGGGAGCGCGGTGAGCTGTTGGCCGCCCGCTGCCAGGAGTGGCTGGACGGTGCCCGACGTCGTCTGGAGGCCGCCTCCGGCCGACCGGACGGGACCACCACGGACCTGTCTCCCACGCCGGTCCCTGCCGAGCACGAGACCATCGACCAGGACCACGACGGGAGCGAATCGGTATGAACGCGGGCGAGGGACGAGCACTGGTGATCGGCGAGGCACTCGTCGACGCCGTCGTGCGCGCGGACGGGTCCACCGACCGCCACCCGGGTGGCTCCCCGGCCAACGTCGCGCTGGGCCTGGCCCGGCTGGGACGCCACGCCGATCTGCTCACCTGGTTGGGCGAGGACAGCGACGGCGCGCTGGTGCGCCACCACCTGGAGGACTCGGGCGTCCACGTCCTGAGCGGGTTGACCGGACCGAGCCACACCTCGGCGGCGACCGCCCACCTGGACGCGGCCGGGGTCGCCACCTACGTGTTCGACCTGGAGTGGGACCTGCCGTCCCGGTACGACGAGGAGCCCGTGCCGCCGGTCGTCGTGCACACCGGGTCGATCGCCGCGCTGCTGGCACCGGGCGGGGCGCGGGTCGAGACCGAGCTCGGCCGGCACCGCGCGACGAGCACGCTGACCTACGACCCCAACCTGCGCCCGAGCATCATCGGCCCGGTCGGGACCAACCGGCCCGTCGTCGAACGCCTGGTCGCCGCCGTGGACGTGGTCAAGGTGTCCGACGAGGACCTCGCCTGGCTCTACCCGGACGAGACGCCGGCCGAGGTCGCCGAGCGCTGGGCGCAGGCCGGCCCAGCCCTGGTCGTGGTGACCCTGGGCGGCGAGGGTGCACTCGCCCGCACGGCCGGCGGGGCCCGGCTGCAGGTGCCCGCCGACACGGTGCCCGTGGCCGACACGGTGGGAGCCGGCGACTCCTTCATGGGCGGCCTCATCGACGGCCTGTGGTCGGCGGGGCTGCTCGGCGCCGAGAACCGGGCGGCGCTGCGGTCCGTCGACGTCGCTGTCGTCGAGCGGATCCTGCGTCGGTGCGCGAGGATCGCGGCGATCACGGTGTCCCGTCCGGGCGCGAACCCACCCACCTCGGCCGAGCTCGACTGAGCCCGCTCTCCGGGTCGCGCCGTGGCGGCCCAGGAGGGATTCGCATGTCCGAACGTCCGCTCACCCCCGCCCAGGCCTGGGCCGCCCTGCGAGCCGGCAACGACAGGTTCGTGACCGGTGCCATGGAGCACCCCTCGCAGGACGCGGCCCGGCGTGGTGCGCTCACGGCGGCCCAGCACCCGTTCGCCGTGGTGTTCGGCTGCTCGGACAGCCGGGTGGCGGCCGAGATCGTCTTCGACCAGGGGCTCGGCGACGTGTTCGTGGTCCGGACCGCGGGTCACGTCCTGGACACCACGGTGATCGGGTCGATCGAGTACGGCGTGACCGTGGCCGGCGCCAGCCTCGTGGTGGTCCTCGGCCATGACAGCTGCGGGGCGGTGGCGGCGGCGACCGCCGCGCTGGCCCACGCCGAGATCCCGCCGGGGTTCGTGCGGGCCGTCGTCGACCGGGTCATCCCGAGCATCGTCGGCCTCACCGGTGCGGGCAAGGACCTGTCCCTGCTCGACCCCGCGCTGCTGGGCACCGAGCACGTCCGGCACACCGTCCAGATGCTCCAGGGCTACTCGGTCTCCCTCGCCGACCGGGTCACGGCCGGGAGCTGCGCGATCGTGGGCGTGGAGTACGCCCTCGACGACGGTCGGGTCCGCATCGTGCAGGTCGCGGGTGACATCGGCTGAGGCGGGCGGGACCCGCCGGCGCGGGGCGGGCGCGTCGACGTGGCGCAGCCGACACCGGACCTTGGTCCCACCGCCGGGGGTGACTGGTTGGATGGCCCCATGACTTCCGTGAACGGCCCCGACGGTGGGGCCACCGAGTTCCGCATCGAGCACGACACGATGGGCGAGGTCCGGGTACCGGTCGCCGCCCTGTACCGCGCCCAGACCCAACGGGCCGTCGAGAACTTCCCGATCTCCGGCAAGGGTCTGGAACGCACCCACATCGAGGCGCTCGCGCGGATCAAGAAGGCCGCGGCCCGGGCCAACGCCGAGCTGGGGGTGCTCCCGGCCGATGTCGCCGGGGCGATCGTCGCCGCCGCCGACGAGGTGGCGGCCGGTCTGCACGACGCGCACTTCCCGATCGACGTCTACCAGACGGGGTCGGGCACCAGCTCGAACATGAACACCAACGAGGTGGTGGCGACCCTGGCCACGCGACTGCTGGGCCGCGACGTGCACCCCAACGACCACGTGAACGCCTCGCAGTCGTCCAACGACGTGTTCCCCACCTCGGTGCACGTGGCCGCGACGGCCGGTGTGGTGAACGACCTGATCCCGGCCCTGAGCCACCTCGCCGACGCACTGGGCGCCAAGGCCACCGAGTTCGCCGGCGTGGTCAAGTCGGGCCGCACCCACCTCATGGACGCCACCCCGGTCACCCTGGGCCAGGAGTTCGGCGGCTACGCGGCCGCGGTGCGGTACGGCGTCGAGCGGCTGCAGTCGGCGCTCCCGCGAACGGCCGAGGTGCCGCTGGGCGGCACCGCCGTCGGCACCGGCATCAACACCCCGGTGGGATTCCCGCAACGGGTGATCGCGCTGCTGCGCGAGGACACCGGACTTCCGCTCACCGAGGCCCGCGACCACTTCGAGGCGCAGAGCGCGCGTGACGGGCTGGTCGAGCTGTCGGGCGCGTTGCGGACCATCGCCGTGAGCCTGACGAAGATCTGCAACGACCTGCGCTGGATGGGCTCGGGGCCGAACACCGGGCTCGGCGAGATCGCCATCCCCGACCTGCAGCCGGGTTCGTCGATCATGCCGGGCAAGGTCAACCCCGTCGTCCCCGAGGCGGTGCTCCAGGTCGCCGCACGCGTGATCGGCAACGACGCGACCGTCGCCTGGGCCGGTGCCAGCGGGGCGTTCGAGCTCAACGTGCAGATCCCGGTGATCGCCTCGGCGCTGCTGGAGTCGATCCGGCTGCTGTCGACCAGCAGCCGGGTGCTCGCCGACCGCACGGTCGCCGGGATCACGGCCAACGTCGAACGGGCCCGCGCGCTGGCCGAGTCCTCCCCGTCGATCGTGACCCCCCTGAACCGGGTGATCGGCTACGAGGCCGCGGCCAAGATCGCCAAGCACTCGGTCAAGGCGGGCATCACGATCCGTCAGGCGGTCATCGACCTCGGCTACGTCGAACGCGGCGAGCTCACGCTCGACCAGCTCGACTCGGCGCTCGACGTGCTGGCGATGACCCGGCCGCCCACGGCCTGAACCCACGCGGGTTGACGCGCCCCGTCGTCGGCCTGTCGTTGCCGGGGTACGTCAACCGGCCGGAGCCGGCGCCGGGGCGGGGCTCGCGGCCATCAGCACGCTCGCCAGCAGCCCGACGACCACGACGGCACAGGCCAGCAGCATGGTCTGCGCGGTCGCGGTCGCGAAGCCGGTGTGCACCGCCTGGACGGCCGCCGCCTGGACCTCGGCCACGACCGATGCCGGTGTGCCGTCGGGCAGCGTCACATCGCCCGAGGTGCCGTGGCTGAGTCCGCCCGTGGCGAGGGCCTGCAGGAACACCTCGCGCCCCTGCACCGACAGCCCCTCGGCGAGCGATCGGGCCGCCTCGGGGATGGCCACCGCGGCGCGGGCGGACAGCATGACGACGATCGCAGCCGAGCCGATCACGCCCCCCACCTGCCGGGTCATGTTGTAGGCACCCGACGCGGCGCCCGCGGTCGAGGCCTCCAGCCCCACGCTCACCAGGTTCGACAGCGGTGACATGACCGCAGTCACCCCGAGCGCGAACAGCGCGAGCGGGAACACCAGGTGCCAGGCCGTCCGTTCGACATCGGTCCAGCCCGCGAGCCAGCCCACCGCCACGGCCATCGAACCGAACCCGGTCACCACGATCCACTTGCCCGGCAACCGGTCGGAGAGCCGCCCGACGAATGGTGCGACGGCTGCCGACACCACGGACCCGGGCAGGTCGACCAGCGCGGCGTGGATGGCCGACAGCCCGAGGATCTCCTGCAGGTACAGCATGATCGGGAAGTAGATGCCGATCATCGCGAAGGTCACGGCCGCGCCGGCGACGTTGCCGAGCAGGAAGTTCCGCCGTCTGAAGAGCCGCATCGGGAGCAGCGCGTCGTCACCGCGTCGGGTCTGGATCACCCCGAACACGGCGAGGACGAGCACGCCCGCGCCGATGACGCCCCACACGGTGATGGGCCCGGCGATGGTCCCCCAGTCGTAGGTCGCACCCTCCTGCAACCCGAAGACCACGAGGAACAGCCCGACGACGGACAGCACGACCCCGACCAGGTCGAGGCTGCGGGCCTGGGTCGACAGCACGGGAAGCCGTCGGAAGGCCAGCCACAGGGCCACCGCCCCGACGGGCAGGTTCACGAAGAAGATCCACTGCCAGCCCACGGTCTCCACCAGGACCCCACCGAGCAGCGGCCCCGCGATCGCCGCGACGCCCGCGATCGTGCCCCACAGCCCGAGCGCCGTCCCCCGCTGCCGCTCGGGGAACACCCGGGTGATGAGGGTCATCGTCTGGGGTGCGACCAGCGCCCCGCCGATGCCCTGCACCACGCGGGCCGCGATCAGCCAGCCGATCGTCGGGGCCATCCCGCAGGCCCAGGACGAGAGCGTGAAGACCGTCAGCCCGACGATGAAGACCGGCCGTGGCCCGTACCGGTCGCCGAGCCGCCCGGAGACCAGCAGCAGGATCGCGTAGCTGAGCAGGTAGCCGCTGTTGACCCAGCCGACCGCGACGAGGTCGGCGCCGAACGAGCTCACCAGGCTCGGGACCGCGATGTTCACGATCGTGGTGTCGAGCATGATCATGAAGAAGCCGGCCAGCAGGGCGGGCAGGATCGACCACGGGCTTCGTCCGCCCAGGTCCACGAGCGAGGTGGGTGCGTCGGGCGACGGCTCGGACGCGCCCGGCGTCACGGCGGCGGTCACCGCGGACCGCGCTCACCTGCGAAGCGTTCCATCTCGACTCAGTCGGTCGCACACCGCCCCACCGGCAGCAGGGGGCCGACGGATCACCCGAACGCGCTAACGCGGTCCTGACCCTCAGAGCTGCTCGGCGGCGGGGGCGGGTGCAGTCGCGGGAGCTATGGCGTGACCCCGGTCCGGTCCACGGTCCATGAGCAGGGTCGCAACGAGTCCCACGAGCAGCACGGCGGCGGCCACCAGGATCGTCTGCCCGGCCGCCGTCGCGAACCCCGCGTGGACGGCCTGCTGCGCGGCGGCCGCGAGCTGGTCCGCGAGCGCCGCGGGCACCCCGTCGGGCACGGTCATGGACCCGGTGCCGCTCAGGTCCGCGGTGCCGCTGGAGAACGCGGCGACGAACTGGTCGCGTGCCGACTCGGGCAGGTCGGCAGCGGCGGTCCGCGCCGCGGCGGGCAGCGTGGAGGCCAGCCGTGAGGTGAG
>JAHIJU010000045.1 GCA_018898235.1 Actinomycetota bacterium
CAGAAGTTCCGCAGGACTTTCGTCCGTCGACGACCGACTGCTTCACCGTCCCGACGGTAGATTGCTCAACGAGCCGCTGACCCGCAACGATGCGGCGCCTCCAGGTCGAACGAAGGAGTCTTCCGTGTCCACCACCACCCCCGCCGTCGTCACCGTCACCGGTGCGGCGGGCCAGATCGGCTACGCGCTGCTGTTCCGGATCGCCTCCGGTCAGCTGCTCGGACCCGACCAGCCGGTCCGGCTGCGGCTGCTGGAGATCCCGCAGGGTGTCAAGGCGGCCGAGGGGGTCGCGCTCGAGCTGGAGGACGGCGCCTTCCCGCTGCTGGACGGCACCGACATCTACGACGATGCGACGGCCGCGTTCGACGGCGTCAACGTCGGGCTGCTCGTGGGTGCCCGCCCCCGCAGCGCCGGGATGGAGCGCGGTGACCTGCTCGCCGCCAACGGGGGCATCTTCGGCCCGCAGGGTGCGGCGATCAATGCCGGTGCGGCCGATGACGTGCGGATCCTCGTGGTGGGCAACCCGGCCAACACCAACGCGCTCATCGCCCAGCAGCACGCCCCCGACGTGCCGGCCGAGCGCTTCACCGCGATGACCCGGCTCGACCACAACCGGGCGCTGGCCCAGGTCCGCGTCAAGACCGGTGCAGCGCTCGACGACATCGCCAGGGTCGCGATCTGGGGCAACCACTCGGCGACCCAGTACCCGGACCTCACGCACGCGACGATCTCGGGTCGGCCCGCCCTCGACGTGATCGCCGACGACGCCTGGGTGAAGGACACGTTCGTGCCGGTGGTGGCCAAGCGGGGCGCCCAGATCATCGAGGCGCGCGGTGCCTCCTCGGCCGCCTCGGCCGCCAGCGCAGCCATCGACCACGTCCACAGCTGGGTGCACGGCACCCCGGCAGGGGACTGGACGAGTGCCGGCGTGGTCTCGCACGGCGAGTACGGCGTCCCGGAGGGCCTCATCGCCTCGTTCCCCGTGACCGCTGTCGACGGCGCCTGGCAGATCGTCCCCGACCTGGAGATCGACGCCTACTCGCGCGGCAAGATCGACGCCTCGGTCCGCGAGCTCGTCGAGGAGCGCGCGGCGGTCCAGGGCCTCGGCCTGATCTGATCGCCCCAGTGCAACGCCCGGTCGCGCCGCTGGTGCGACCGGGCGTTGCGCTGCCGGTGAGGTCCCGGGCGCTGGTCGGGCCCGGACCACGCGTGACAGGATGCCGGGATGGTTCCTCCGACGCGGTGGCGGCGTGCACGGCGCGACGTCGTCGTGGACCTGCCGGAGGGATTCGTCGCGACCGAGGCCCCGGCGCTCCAGGCGACCATCCGCTCTGCGTTCCTCGCCGGTGAGGGCGCCGAGCCGATCGCGGTGGAGCTGAGCTTCGCGCCCGGCGCCGCCGACCGCGTGGTCGTCGTCTGGCGCAATCGCAACGTGGGGTTCGTCCCGCCGGGGCATGCGCCGCAGCTGCGCCGACTCCTCGAGCAGGACGGGCACGACCGGCCGGTCGCCACCGGGCGGCTGTACCACGACGGCACGTGGTGGCGGATCTGGGTCGGTCCCGACCCGGCCGGTCCGCTCCCGGTCCCACCTCCGGACTACGACCGGCTGACTCCGCCGGTGCCGACCATCTTCGGGTTCACCCTCGGCGCGCTGCGGCCGGATGCGGCCGGGCAGGACGACGTGCGCTGACCGGCGCGGTTCGACGGGTGGACGCGACGGGGGCGGGATGAACATCGAGATCAGGGTGCGTCCGGGTGCGTCGCGGACCCGGGTCGGTGGCGAGCACGCCGGGCGCCTCGTCGTGGCGGTGCAGCCGCGGGCGGTCGACGGCGCGGCCACCGAGGGGGCGTTGCGGGCGCTGGCCGATGCGCTCGGGGTCCGTCGGCGGCACGTGAACCTGGTGCGCGGCGCGACGAGCCGGGACAAGGTGGTCGCGGTCGACGACGACGCGGCGGCCGATCTGGTGGCCCGGGTTGCCGCGCTGCGGGCCGACGCTGGCTGACCGAGCGACGTCCGGCGGGAGCCGGCGGGCACGCGGGACGGGCGTCGCGTTCGACGGTCCGAACTGCAGAGTGTGATCTGCGACACTCGGCTGTGTTCACGACCTGAACCCCGACAGCACCTACCGCGCCCTCAGTGGCCCGATGATCCCGAAAGACACGGTTCGGTTACAGCACTTGCCCTCAGTAGCGTTCAGGGCTTGAATCCAAGACATCGGTCTGAGGCCTCCGTTCCATCGTCGGGACGAGCGAACGGGCAGACCCGGGGCACCGACGCCCCGGTGTTCGTGCCACAGCCCGAGCCATGCAACGACAGGAGCGGACGAAGATGTCACTTTCGTGGAGGAAGGTCGCTGCCGGCGTCGTCGGGCTCGGCCTCATGGTCGGCTCGGTGGGCGCGTGCAGCTCGACCCGTGACTCAGGGGCAGGGGCCAGCGCGAGCGGGTCGGCCGCCGCCAGCGACACGCTCATCGGCATCGCGATGCCGACCAAGAGCCTCGAGCGGTGGAACCGGGACGGGGCCCACCTGGAGGAGCTGCTCAAGGCCGACGGGTTCAAGACCAGCCTGCAGTACGCGGACAACAAGGTCGACCAGCAGATCAGCCAGCTGCAGAACATGATCAACCAGGGCGCCAAGGTGCTGGTCATCGCCTCGATCGAC
>JAHIJU010000439.1 GCA_018898235.1 Actinomycetota bacterium
ATCCGTCCCCGTCGGCTCCGGCGGCGTCGCGACCGGCCTGGTGATCCAGCTCGTGCTGGCCGGACTCGTCGTCCTCGTCGCTCTGCTGCGCCCGGTCCGGCTGCGCAGCGTGCTCGCCGGCGTCGGCTGCGCGCTGCTGGCCGCCACGGGCGCGCTCACCGGGGTCCTCGTGCTGGCTGGCGACCGGGGCACCGTCACGGTGCCGGCCGCCCTGCCCGTCCCGATGGTGCTGGACCCCACGCCGCTCGGTGCGGTCTTCATGGTGCTCGCCGGTGTGGTCGGGGTGCTGGCCTCGCTCTACGCGATCGGCTACGTGCACGGCGCCACGGCCTCCCGCACCCAGTGGGCGGCACTCGCCGTCTTCCTGCTCGGACTGCAGCTGGTACCGGCCGCGGGCGATGTGGTCTCGTTCCTGCTGGCCTGGGAGCTGATGGCCGGGGCGTCCGCCGTGCTGGTCCTCGCCGAGCAGGCCACGTCACCCGCCGCGCGGGACGCAGGGCTCTGGTACGCCGTCATGACGCACCTGTCGATGGTGGCCATCACCGCCGGGTTCGCGGTGCTCGCAACGGCCGGGGGCGGGACGTCGTTCGCCGACCTCGCGAGGGTCGATCCCCGATCGGGTGCGGCGAGCCTCGCGTTCGTGCTGCTCGTGCTGGGTTTCGGCGCCAAGGCAGGGCTGGTCCCGGTGCACGTCTGGCTGCCGCGCGCCCACCCCGAGGCCCCGAGCCACGCCTCGGCCCTGATGAGCGGGGCGATGGTGAAGATGGGGGTGTACGGCGCGCTGCTGGTCGGCGTGCAGCTGCTGCCGGGCGGTCCGCGGTGGTGGGCGGTGCTGCTCGTCGCGCTCGGCGCCACCTCGGCCCTCTACGGCATCCTGCAGGCCGGGGTGACCTCCGACCTCAAACGTCTGCTCGCCTACTCCACGTCGGAGAACGTCGGGCTCATGGTGCTCGCGCTCGGTGCCGGGCTGCTCTTCGAGGGTGCGGGCATGCACGAGGCCGCCGCCGCCGCCCTGGTCGCCTGCCTGCTGCTCGCCGTCGCGCACGCCGCCTTCAAGTCCACGCTGTTCCTGGGCGCCGGGGCCGTGGTGCACGCCACCGGCGAACGCGACCTCGACCGGCTCGGCGGCCTCGTGCACGCGATGCCCTGGACCGCCGCGGCCTTCGGCGTGGGTGCCCTCGGTGCCGCGGCCCTGCCCGTGACCGGCGGGTTCGTCGCCGAGTGGACGCTGCTGCAGTCGCTCATCGGCGGCGTGCGGCCCGATGACCGGCTGGTCGCGATCACCGTGCCGCTCGCACTCGGCGCGCTCGCGCTGACCGCGGGGCTGGCCCTGCTCACGTTCGTCAAGGCGTACGGCATCGGCTTCCTGGCCCGCGCCCGCTCGGCCGCCGCACTCGATGCCGTCGAGGTGCCCGTGACCATGCGGGTGCCCATGGTCGCCGGGGCCGCGCTGGTGCTGGGGCTCGGGGTGGCGCCCGGCCCGCTGGCCCGCGTGCTGGCCAGGTCCCTGCAGGTGGGTGGCGTGCAGCAGGTGGGGCTCGGCGGCGTCCGGCTGACCGGGCTGGGTGCCGTGCTCGACCCGGCCGCGCTCGCACTGCTCGGCGCCCTGGTCGCGGTCCCCGCCCTGGCCATCGCCTGGAGCGCCGCCCGTCGTCACGGCCGCGAGAAGGACGCGCTGGCCTGGGGCTGCGGCGGGGTGCGGGACTCCCCGCGGATGCAGTACACCGGAACGTCGTACGCCGAACCCCTCATGCGCGTGTTCGACGACGCCCTGCAGCCGGCCCGCGACATCGAGGTCACGCACGTCGAGGAGTCGGAGTACCTGGCCACGCGCGTCCGCTACACGCAGCAGATCGAGGACGTCGTGGAGGTGCGGGTCTACCGCCCGCTGGTCGCGGCCGCCGACGCCGTCGCCGATCGCGCCCGGCTCGTGCAGAACGGCTCCATCCACCGCTACCTGACCTTCGCCTTCACGGCCCTGGTCGTCGTCCTGCTGGTGGTGTCGCTGTGAGCACCGCACCCGCCACCCTCGTCGTGCTGCTCGTGCAGGTGGCGGTCGCCGTCGGGCTCGCACCGCTGGTCGCCGGGCTCACCCGGCAGACCCGCGCCCGTCTGGAGGGCCGGGCCGGTGCCGGCATCGGCCAGCCGTGGCGTGACCTGCGCAAGCTCGTCGCCAAACGTCCCGTGCGCGCGGCCGGCACCAGCTGGGTCACGCTGGTCGCCCCGCTCGGGCTGCTCGCGTCCTCGCTGCTGCTGGCGGCCCTCGTCCCGCTGGTCGCGACCACGGCGCTCACCCAGGTGCCCGGCGACCTGTTCGTCGTCGTGTCCGTGCTGCTGCTCGGCACCGTCGCGCTCGCCCTGCTCGGACTGGACGCCGGATCGGCGTTCGGCGGGATGGGCTCCTCGCGGCACATGATGGTCGCCGCGCTCGTGGAGCCGACCGTCCTGGTGGCCGTGTACGCGCTGTCGATCCCGGTGGGCAGCTCGGCGCTCGGGCTCATCGTCAGCGCCCGTCGCGACGACCCGTCGTCCATCGCCTCCCCCGCCGGGGTGCTCGCCGTCGTGGCCCTGGTCGTCGTGGTGCTGGCCGAGACGGGTCGGCTGCCCATCGACAACCCGTCCACACACCTCGAGCTCACGATGATCCACGAGGCGATGATCCTGGAGACCTCGGGCCGCGACCTCGCGTGGGTCGAGCTCGGCTCGTGGCTGCGGCTCACCGTGCTGCTCGGGCTGGTCGGCAACCTGGTGCTGCCCTGGGGCGTGGCCACCACGGCGAGCGCCGGGGCCGTCGCGCTCGGGGTGCTCGCCGCGCTGGTCAAGGTGGGCGTGCTGGCCGTGATCCTGGGGGCCGCCGAGGTCGGCATGGCCAAGCTGC
Organism: Actinomycetota bacterium; assembly: GCA_018898235.1. Classification (GTDB taxonomy): domain Bacteria; phylum Actinomycetota; class Actinomycetes; order Actinomycetales; family Cellulomonadaceae; genus Cellulomonas. Next base: position 2,879 of record JAHIJU010000439.1, read on the forward strand.
GGCTGTTCCGGGTGCCCGAGCTGCTCGCGGGCTCCTTCGTCCTGGCGTTCCTCGCCGTGACCGCCTCCTACCTGGTCGCCTGAGGAGCCCCCGATGCACCTGACCACCGGCGCAGCCACCCAGCTGGTCGCCCTGTCCACCGGAGCCCTCCTGGTGAGCGCCGTGCTGCTCGTCTGGCGCCGGTCGCTGCGACCCGCCGTCCGGCTGATCGCCGCGCAGGGGGTCGCGCTCGCCGTCCTGGTGGCCACCCTGGGGCTGGTCGAGGGCGCCGCCGAGCTGGTCGTGGTCGCCGTGGTGGTGCTCGCGCTCAAGGCGGTCGTCGTCCCGCTGGTGCTCGACCGGGGCATCGCGGCCGGCGGGCCCGACCGCGAGGACCAGGCCCGCCTCAACCCGACGGCCGGACTCGTGAGCGTCGCCCTGCTCACGACGCTCGCCTACCTGGTGAGCAAGCCGATCACCACCGCGCTCGATGCGCCGGCAGGCCCGGCCGCGTTCGCCGTCCCCGTCGGGATCGCAGTCGTCCTGATCGGCTTCCTGCTCCTGATCAGCCGCCGCCGCGCCCTGTCCCAGGTGATCGGCTTCGTCGTGCTGGACAACGGGATCGCGACCATCGCGTTCCTCACCGCGGGCGGCGTGCCGTTGCTCGTCGAGCTCGGCACCTCGTTCGAGCTGCTGCTCATCGTGATGATCCTCGCCGTGCTGTCGGGCCGGATGCGCACCGCCGCCGGACCCCGGGCGCTGGACTCGATGACGGAGCTGAGGGACTGATGGGCCTGCTGCTCGCACTGCCCCCGGCGATGGGACTGCTGCTCGGGGCGCTGGCCGCCGCCGGGCGCCTGGTGCGCCTGGCCCCGGTGGTCACCAGCGTGCTCGTGCTCGGGGTCGGGGTGACGCTGGTCGCCCAGCGGGACACCGTCGGCCTCGGTGGCGGGCTGCTACGGGCCGATGCACTGTCCGCCTACATGCTCGCGCTGGTCGGCGCCGTCGGGCTCACGGCCACCTGGGGCGGCCTCGCCCCGCGCGAACCCGGTCCGGCCGACGCCGCCCGTCGCCGCTACGCCGCCCTGGTCTGCGTGTTCCTGGCGGCCATGTCGCTCGCGGTGCTCACCGACAACCTCGGCGTGCTGTGGATCGCGGTCGAGGCGACCACCATCGCGACGGCCTTCCTGGTCGGGCACCACGGCACCCGGCGGTCGCTGGAGGCCGCCTGGAAGTACGTGGTGCTGGGGTCGGTGGGGGTCGCGATCGCGCTGCTCGGCACGGTGCTGCTCTACGCCGCGGCCCGGGCCGCCGGGGAGCCGACGCTGTCCTGGACGGTGCTGGCCTCCGGCCGGCTGGCCCTGGACCCGGGGCTCGTCAAGGTCGCCGTCGGGCTCGCCGTGCTGGGGTTCGCCACCAAGGCCGGGCTGGCCCCGATGCACTCCTGGCTGCCCGATGCGCACTCCCAGGCCCCGGCGCCGGTCTCGGGCCTGATGTCCGGGGTGCTGCTCGCGGTCGCCTTCTACGCGATCCTGCGGGTGCAGGCCGTGGCCGATGTCGTGATCGGCGGGTCCTTCGTGCGCGGGCTGCTGCTGAGCGCCGGGCTGCTGTCGCTGGCGGTCGCGGGGGCGCTCATCCTGCGTCAGCGGGACTACAAGCGGCTGCTCGCCTACTCCAGCATCGAGCACCTGGGCATCCTGGCCGTGGGCGCCGCGATCGGCGGGCGGGTGGCCGTGGCCGCCGTGCTGCTGCACGCCCTCGGTCACGGGCTGGCCAAGGCGACGGTCTTCGTCGTGTCCGGTCGCATCCTCGCCAGCGAGGGCACCACCACCATCGCCGACGTCCACGGGCTGCTCGCGCGCCGCCCCCAGCTCGCCGTGCCGTTCGTCGCGGCGATCGCCGCCCTGCTCGGCTTCCCGCCGTTCGCGCTGTTCTTCTCGGAGGTCGCGATCGTGGTGGCCGGGTGGCAGGCGGGGCTCGGCCTGGCGATGGGCGTCGTGCTGGTGCTGCTGCTCGTCGTGTTCGCCGGACTGGCCCGCGCGACCGCCGCCATGGTGCTCGGCCCGCCCGACGGCCCGACCGGCCCCCTGCCCGCGGGGGCGCGTGGTCCGATGCTGCCGCTCGCGCTGGCCCTGACCGCGACGGCCGTCGCCGGCTTCCTCACGATCCCGCTGGGCGATGTGCTGACCGCGGCCGCACAGGCGGTGGGCGCATGAGTGCGCTGCGCGCCGACGGGACGCTCGAACGACCCGTCACCCGCGACGAGCTTCCCGGGGCGGCCGAGTCGTTGCTCGCCGCGGGCCACCGGCTCGCCATGGTCGCCGGGCACGACGACGACGCGGGTCTGCGCGTCGTGTACCTGTTCGCCCGGCCCGCGCAACCCACCCGCCCCGGCGAACGCATGCGGCCCGCCGAGCGCACCGAGCTCACCGTGACCGTCCCCAGGAACGACGCCTGGGTGCCGTCCCTGGCGACCCGCTCGTTCGCCGCGGGTCGGTTCGAACGCGCGCTGCGCGACCAGTTCGGCATCGAACCGACCGGCCACCCACGCCCGCGCCGGCTCGTGCACCATGCGCACTGGCCCGACGGCTGGTACCCGATGCGCCACGACCCGGGCGAGCCGCCCCGGTTCCGGGCGGACACCTCCTCGTTCGCCTTCGTGCCCGTCGAGGGCGCCGGCGTCTACGAGATCCCGGTGGGCCCGGTGCACGCCGGGATGATCGAACCCGGGCACTTCAGGTTCTCGGTGG